>JBOHAK010000242.1:0-12064 GCA_050697795.1 Gaiellaceae bacterium | reverse complement strand
CCTTGCGGCCCCCCAACGGCCCCGAAATGACGAAGCCCGCCTCGGTCTTGTAGGAGCCGCATGACCGAAACGGGTCTTCGCCAGACGCCGGGGGATATGTGAGGGGAGCCGGCACCCGCATCATGCTGCGCGGCCGTCCGCACGCCGTCCCTACGAAGGGGGATTCTCTACTCTCGCGACATGCGCATCGGCCGTCGCGACGTCGCGCTGACGAACCTCGACAAGGTCTTCTTCCCCGGGCCGGGGCTCACCAAGGGCGACCTCGTCGGCTACTACGTCGACCTCGCGCCGTTCGTCCTCAACCAGGTCGAGCGCCGACCCATGCAGATGAAGCGCTACCCCCACGGGGTGGAGGGCGAGTTCTTCTATCAGAAGCGGGTGCCGAACCCCCACCCGGACTGGCTCGAGACGGTCCGGATCGTCTTCCCGCGCTTCGGCCGGACGGCGGACTTCCCGGTCGTCACGGACGCGGCCGGGCTGGCGTGGATCGCGAACCTCGGGTGCATCGAGATGCACACCTGGCACTCGCGCGTCACGGACATCGAGCGGCCGGACTACCTGCTCATCGACCTGGACCCGAGCGAGGGCAACCCCTGGGAGCTCGTGCCCGGGATCGCGCTCGTCGTCAAGGAGGTCATGGACGAGCTCGAGCTCGCGAGCTTCCCGAAGACCTCGGGCGCGACCGGCTTCCACATCCTCTGCCCGCTCAGGCCCGAGCTCCGCTTCCCCGACGTGCGCCGCTTCGCCAAGGCGCTCGCGCAGGAGGTCGAGCGGCGCATCGGCGACCAGGACGTCGCCACGACGACCTGGAAGGTGGCCGACCGCCGCGGCGTGTTCGTGGACTTCGGCCAGAACGCGCGCGACCGGACGATCGCGTCGGCCTACTCGATCCGGCCTACACCCGACGCGCGCGCGTCCGCGCCGCTCCGCTGGGAGGAGGTTCCCGGCGTCGACCCGGCCGCCTTCACGCTCGAGACGATGCGCGACCGCGTGCAGGAGGTCGGGGACGTGACGGCCGGAATGTGGAAGCGCAAGGTGAGCCTCGTCTCGCGGTTCGACCAGCTCGGCCTCGCCCCGCCCGAGCCTGCCGAGATCCCAGCCAAGTAACACTGTGTTACTTGCTTGGCTTCCTGGGGGCGCCCGGCGCTATCCCGCGCGGCCCAGCAGCCCCGCCACGGTCGGGTCGCCTTTCTTCGGGCGGGGGCGGACCTGGTCGACCGTGCACTGCTCCGGATCCTTGTCCGGGCGGAAGCGGAGGAAGCGCGAGTTGTGGCGGAAGCGCCCCTTCTGCCACTTGTCGTACTTGACTTCCACGACGAGCTCGGGCGGCACCGGGCTCCACTCCCCCTCGACCTTCGGGCGCCAGCGGCTCGGCTCCCCGCGCGGGCGCCGCTCCGGGTTCGAGCCGAGGAGCGGCTGCACGCGCTCCAGGATCTCGTCGCGCTTCTTGCCGGAGGCCGGCGCGGAGCCGACGGGCCGGAGCGTGCCGTCCTCGTAGAGCCCCAGCATGAGGCTTGCGATCCCGGTGCCCTTGTCGCTCCAGGTGACGCCGAGAACGACGCAGTCGGCCGTCCTGAGGCCCTTCACCTTCTGGACGGCCTCGCGCGACCCCGGCAGGTAGGGCGAGTCGACGCGTTTCGCGATGACGCCGTCGAGGCCGGCGACGTCGAGGCGGTCGAGCCACGCGCTTGCCTCGTCCCGGTCGCGCGTCGCCGGGGAGACGTCGTACGGAAGCGTCTCGACCTTGGCCCGCCGCTCCTCGAGCGGCCGGCCGTGCAGGTCCTCGCCGTCCCACAGGAGGACGTCGAAGAGGACGAAGCCCGCGGGCATCTCCGCGGAGAGCTTGCGGACGCGGCTCTCGGCGGGGTGGAGGCGCATCTGGAGCGCGTCGAAGTCGAGCGCGCCGTCGCGTTCGATGACGATCTCACCGTCTACCGCCGACCGGGGCGGAAGCCGCTCGCCGAGGGCCGCGAGCTCCGGGAAGTAGCGGAGGAGCGGGCGGGCGTTTCGGCTCCACAGGTGCACCTCGCCGTCGAGGTTCTCGAGGATCCCGCGAAAGCCGTCCCACTTCGGCTCGTACTGCCATTCGTCCCCTTCGGGGAGGGCGTCGACGAGCTCGGCCTCCATGGGTGGGAAGGGCAGTCGGGCGGGGGGCGTCGGCTCGGCCTCGCTCACGCGGCTGATTCTTGCAGCCGGTGCCCGGACCAGGGATGGACTTGTGCGCTCGCTTCGCACTTTCCTCGCGGTCGCACGCAACCACCGGGGCGCCTCGAACGTCTATCTACCACGGGATGCGACGCGTAGCGATCACCGGCATCGGGGCGGTCACGCCGCTCGGGAACGACCTGGCCACCACCTGGGACGGCCTCGTCGCTGGCCGGAGCGGGATCGACACGATCCGCGCCTTCGACGCAACCGACTTCCCGGTTCGCATCGCCGGCGAGGTGAAGGACTACGATCCGGCCGGCGCCGGGTCGCCCAAGGAGGTGCGGAAGTTCGACCGCAACGTCCTCTTCGCGCTCACAGCGGCGAAGGAGGCGATGGGGGACGCGGGGATGAACGGCTTCGAGCCCGAGCGCGTCGGGGTCGTGGTCGGCAACTGCATCGGCGGCTTCAACGAGCTCATGCGCCAGCACGACGTGCTGCGCGAGCGCGGGCCGGACCGGGTCTCGCCCACCTTCCTCGCCAACGTCCTCGTCGACTCGGCGAGCGGGCAGCTCGCCATCGAGCTCGGTGTTCGCGGTCCGAACTACGCGGTCGTGTCGGCCTGCGCGACGGGCTCGCACGCGATCGGCGAGGGCGCCGAGCTGATCCGGCGCGGCGACGCGGACGCCGTAATCGCCGGCGGCACGGAGAGCTGCATCCACCCGCTCATCCTGGCCGGCTTCTGCTCGATGCGGGGGCTCGCGACCGGAAACGGCGACCCGCAGCGGGCGGCCCGCCCGTTCGACGCGACCCGCGAGGGCTTCGTGATGGCCGAGGGGGCCGGGATCCTCGTCCTGGAGGAGCTCGAATCCGCGCGCGCGAGGGGAGCGCGGATCTACGGCGAGGTGCTGGGCTACGGCGCATCGAACGACGCCCACCACATGCTCCAGCCGGACCCGGGCGCAGGCGGTGTCGTCTCGATGATGCGCGCCGCGCTCGAGCGCGCGGGCGTGGCGCCGGACGAGGTCGACTACGTGAACGCGCACGGCACGGGCACGCCGCTCGGCGACGTCGCCGAGACGCAGGCGATCAAGGAGGTCTTCGGCGACCACGCGCGGGAGCTCGCGATCTCGTCCACGAAGTCGATGCTCGGGCACATGTTCGGCGCGGCCGGGGCGATCGAGGCGATCGCCTGCGTGCTCGCCGTGCACGAGGGCGTCATTCCGCCGACGATCAACTACGAGCACCCGGATCCGGACTGCGACCTCGACTACGTCCCGAACGAGGCGCGCCCGGCGAAGGTGCGCGTGGCGCTCTCGAACGCGATGGGGCTCGGCGGCCACAACGGCTGCGTCCTCGTCGGCCGCGTCGATTCCTGACGCGGCTCTTCCCTTTTCCTGACAGAGCGTTCACAATCCGAACCCGCATGGTGCTGTCCGGCGTGAGGCGCTACAGTCCCGCGCACGTGCCGCGGCCCCACCACCTCGCGGTTCTGGCGGGCTTCCTCGTTCTCGCAGGCACGGCCTGCGGCGGCGGTGACGGAGGCGGCGGGGGGGACGGCGGCGACATCCAGCAGGAGGCGACCGAGGTGGGCGCGCTCCTCGACCGGATCGAGGCGCTGCCGACGACGGCGACCACCGAGCAGGCCTTCGTGCAGCAGCTGAACACGATCCGCACCGAGGTGCAGGCGGCGATCGAGGAGGTCGGCGACGCAGATGCGCCCGAGGAGCTCGAGGCCGAGCGGGATCGGCTCGCGAACCGGCTGCGCTCCCTCCGCACGCAGCTCGGACGGCTGCAGGGCATCGCCGAGAGCGGCGACCTCGAGGCGGCGGGGGCGGCGATCGAGCGCCTGCTCGCCGTCGCCGAGATCCGCCGCACGATCGAGATCATCCAGGCCGGCGCCGGCTAGCGGGGCCCTGCGAGGTACCGTCCCCGCCGAGATGGACGGCGGCGGGGGTGAGGGCGGCGACCGAGGGGAGGACGACGTCGGCGGCGGCGAGCGCGTCCTCGGCGGGCGGGTAACGCGGATTCGGGATCGCGACGACGCGCATGCCGGCGGCCTTGGCGCTGCGGATCCCGTTCTCGGAGTCCTCCACCGCCGCACAGCGCGCCGCCGCGACGTCCAGGCGGCGCGCGGCCTCCAGGTAGACGTCCGGGGCCGGCTTCCCACGCGGCACCTCCTCCGAGGATACGGTGGCGGCGAACCACCGCTCGAGGCCCGAGACGCGGAGGACGAGGTCGATGAGCTCGCGGTTGGAGGAGGAGGCGAGTCCGAGCGGCCAGCGGCCTGCCAACGCCTCGACCGCCTCGACAGCCCCATCCAGGAGCGGGAGCTCATCGCGGTACACCGCGACCAGGCGCCGGACCACCTCCGCGTTGATCTCCTCGGGGGGCTCGGCGAGCCCGATCACGTCGTGCATGTACCGCGACCACTCGTGGGAGCTCATGCCCATCATGTCCCGGGACGCCTGGTCGTGCCAGCGCCCGCCGCGCTCCTCGGCGAGCCGCTGCCGCACCTCGTCCCAGACGTGCTCCGAGTCGACGATGACGCCGTCGAGGTCGAAGACGACGGCCTCGATCACAGCGAGACGTAGCCCCCGCCGACCCGGACGAGCGCCGGCCCACCGCGCCCCCGCTCCGCGCCCACGACCTCCCCGACGAAGAGCGTGTGGTCGCCGGCTTCGTGTTCCCGCGCGACGCGGCACTCGAGCCAGCCGAGCGCGCCCTCGAGGAGCGGCGCCCCGGCGGCGCCCTCTCTGGTGGGGATGCCGTGCCAGTGAGCGAACGGGGGGACGCCGCGCGCAAAATGCTGCGCGACTGCCTCCTGGTCGCCGGCCAGCAGGCTGAGGGAGAAGGCGCCGGCCCGGCGCAGGAGCTCGTGCATCGCCGCCTGCCGGCTGACGGAGACCCCCACGAGCGGAGGCTCGAGCGACAGCGAGACGACGGAGCCGACCGTCAACCCGATCCGCTCGCCCTCGACGTCCACGGTCAGCACCGCCACTCCGGCGGGGAAGCCCCGCATGAGCGAACGGAACTCGTCGCCGGGGGCGCTCAGCTGGGGCGCTCGACGTGGAGCGCGTCGAGGAGCTCGGGGTCGTCCTGCCGGCCGGGCGCGAGCTCCGGGAAGAGATCGTTCAGCTCCGCGGCGAGCTCGCGCAGCCCCACGAGCACGCGCTCGCGTCGCTCCTCCAGGGAGCGGATCTCGTCGCGCAACCGGTCGCTGCGGAGCCGCGCCTCGCTCTCGATCCGGCCGGCCATCTCCTCCGCCGCCTCACGCGTGGCCCGCGCCTGCCCCTCGGCCTGCGCGAGGATCTTCCGCGCCTCCTCGTCCGCCTCCCGCCGCTGCCGGCTCCCGTAGCTCTCCACCGCCTGGCGAATGTCGTTCGCGTAGTCATCGGCATCGTGGCGCGTCCGCTCGGCCTCGCGCGTGAGCTCCTCGATACGCGCGGTCGCATCTCCCCGCGCCGCCTCGACGATCTCGATCGCCTGCGCGCGCGCCTCGGTGCGGATCTTCTCGGCGGCCTCCTCGGCTGCGCGCAGCACTCCAGCGACCGCCTCGCCGACGTCGGTGTAGCCCTTCGCCTGCGCAGGCTGCTGCGAGAGCGGAGTGACCTTCTCCTCGGAGTCGTCGAACGACCGGCCCAGCACGTCTCGCTCCTTGCGGTGGAGGGGCGGAGCGCCCGCCCGCGGCGGGGAACGGAACTAATGTCAGCCGGCGGGACAAAGCGCAACCGGCTAGGGCAGAATCAGGGCATGCCGCACATCAGGCTGATCGAGGTGGACGAGGCCACGGGGGCCCTCGCCGAGGAGTACAACGCTGCGATCGGGCGCGCGGGGAAGGTCTTCAACATCGTCAAGGCGATGTGCCTGAACCCCCGCGTGCTCAACCGCTCGATGGAGCTGTACAAGGCGATCATGTTCGGCCCGTCCGAGCTCTCGCGGGTCGAGCGCGAGCTCCTCGCCGTCGTCGTCTCGAACGCGAACGACTGCCACTACTGACGCCGCTCGCACGCCGACGACCTCCGTGCCGAGGGCGCACCCGACGAGCTGGCCGAGCACGCGCTGCACGACTATCGTGCCGCCGATCTCGAGCCGCGCATCCGCGCGCTCTGCGACCTCGCGCTCAAGCTGACCCTCGAGCCGGCGACCGTCTCCGGTGACGATGCGGAGGCGCTCCGCGCGCGCGGCTGGAGCGACGCCGCCATCCACGACGCGATCCAGGTCATCTCGTATTTCAACTACATCAACCGGGTCGCCGAGGCGGTCGGCATCGACGACGAGCCGGAGTGGGACAGGGCGCGGACGCCCGACGCGCCCAAGTAACACTGTGTTACTTGGCTTCGCCAGGGCGGGCGCAGGTCGCGTCCGCGGACCATGGTCGTCCGGCGCGCGGCGCGCCCGCGGTCGACCGCTGGGCGCGGGCCGTCCCGGCCGGTCTTGCGCACCCCCTCCTGCTCACCGACGCAGCATCTAGTCTCCGCTCGCAATGAAGATCGTCCTCCTCGGTGCCGGGCAAGTCGGCGCCACGATCGTGGAGGCCCTCCACGACGACCACGAGGTCACGGTGGTCGACCTCGACGCTGCGCGCCTGCAGGCGCTCTCGTACCGCTACGACGTCCGCACCGTCAGGGGAAACGGCGCGACGCGGCGTGTGCTCCAGGACGCCGGCATCGCGAAGGCCACCCTCATGATCGCCTGCACGTCCCGTGACGAGATCAACCTCGTCGCCGGGACGCTCGTGAAGAAGCTCTCCGAGGCGCAGACGATCGTGCGCACCTCGAACCCGGAGTACCTGGAGGCGTGGCAGGAGCGCCAGATCGACGTCGACTTCATGGTCTCCTCGGAGCTCGAGACCGCGCACGCCGTCTCCCGCACGATCGGCGTCCCGGCCGCCAAGCAGACCGACCTCTTCGCGGAGGGGGCGGTGCAGATCGTCGAGTTCGACGTGCCGCGCGACGGCGGCGGGCGCGAGGAGCTGACCGGCATCCCGCTGACCGAGGCGGCCCAGCGCGCCGCGGAGCGGCCGCTCGTCGGCGGCTACGAGCACGTCGTCGGCCCGCCGCTCCGCGAGGCCAGGATCCCGGCGGACTCGAAGGTGGCGAGCATCATCCGGGGCCCCTCCGTCATCGTCCCGCGCGGGGACCAGTCGATCATGCCGGGTGACCGGATCATCATCATCGGCTCGCCCGACGCAGCCCGCGCGTGGAGCCGGATCATGGCGCGCGGGGAGCGGCGCGTGGACGACGTCGTGGTCTTCGGCGGCGGCGCGACGGGGCTCGCGATCGCCCAGGTGCTGGTCGAGCAGAAGATCCGCGTACGCCTCGTCGAGCCGCGCGAGGACCGGGCGCGCGAGGTCGCCGAGGCACTGCCGGACGCGCGCGTCTACTGCGCGACGGGCATCGAACCCGACTTCATCGAGCGCGAGCGGATCGGCCAGGCGCGCGCCGCCGTGTTCGCCATGCGCGAGGACGCGAAGAACCTCTACGCGGCGACGCTCGCCCGCGTACACGGCATCGGCTTCACGATCGGCATCGTCCACGAGCCGATCTCGGTCGAGGTCTTCGAGCACGCCGGCATCGACGTTGCGGTGAACCCGCGCTCGGTCACCGCCGAGGAGATCGTCCGCTTCGCCCACGACCCGCGTATCCGCCAGCTCGCGATGCTCGAGGGCGATCGCTTCGAGATCCTCGACATCACCGTGCGCGAGACCAGCAAGCTCATCCGCACGCCGTTCAAGGACCTGCCGATGACGGGGTCGCTGATCGGCGCGATCGTCCGCGACGGCGCCGCCATCTTCCCCCACGGGAACGACCAGCTCGAGCCCGGCGACCGCGCCATCATCTTCACGGAGTCGAACCGCGTGGCCGAGGTCGAGAAGGCGCTGTAGCCGTGGCGGGGTGAGCATCGTGCGGCGCCCACGCGCGCTCGGCGTCGACGTGGGGAGCGTGCTCAACCTCGTCGGCGCCGTCCTCAAGTACCTCGGAGCCGCGTTCCTCCTTCCGGCGGCGGTCGCCGTCGGCTACGGGGAGCCGTTCTGGCCGTTCCTCGCCGCCGCCGCGATCACGACCGGCACCGGGCTCCTGGTCGAGCGGGCCACGCAGGGGAAAGAGCGCGTCGGCCCGCGCGAGGGCTTCCTCGTCGTCGCGCTCACGTGGCTCGCCATCCCGGCCTTCGGGGCGCTGCCGTACCTCTTCGCCGACGAGCCGCAGCTCGCGCGCCCGGTGGACGCCTACTTCGAGGCGATGTCCGGCTTCACGGCCACCGGCGCCACGCTCCTCACCGACATCGAGGCGCTCGACCGCTCGCTGGCTATGTGGCGGCAGTTCACCCAGTGGCTCGGGGGCATGGGGATCATCATCCTCGCGGTGGCGGTGCTGCCCAGGCTCCGCATCGGGGGACGTCAGCTCTTCCAGTCCGAGCTCGCCGGCCCCGACGAGGTCGAGCGGCTCACGGCCACCATCCGCGAGACCGCCCGCCGGCTGTGGGTGCTCTACGTGGCGCTCACGCTGACCGCCATCGTCGTTCTCACCGCGTACGGCTGGACGGGCGCGGACCCCGCGATGGGTCTCTACGAGGCGACGGCGCAGGCGTTCTCGACGCTCTCCATCGGCGGCTTCTCGACCCAGGAGGAGTCGGTGGCGGCCTTCGGCGCCGTCACCCAGTGGACGATCGTCGTCTTCCTCCTCCTCGCGGGCATCAACTTCCTGCGGCTCTACCTCGCGCTCGTGCGGAGGCGAGCGCACGCCGTGGCGCGCGACGAGGAGTTCCGGCTCTACCTCGCGTTCGCGGCCGCCGGGTCCGCGCTCCTGCTCGTCGAGCTCCTCGCCGGCGACCTGGCGGGCGGCGAGGAGGCGGTGCGGGAGGCGGTGTTCCAGGCCGTCTCGATCATGACGACCGCCGGGTTCGCGAGCACCGACTACACGGCCTGGAGCCCGCTCGCCGAGCTGACGCTCCTCGTCCTCATGTTCCTCGGGGCCTCCGCCGGCTCGACCGGCGGCTCGATCAAGGTCGTGCGCCATCTGCTCATGTTCCGGATCATCCGCCGCGAGCTCGAGCAGACCGTCCACCGCGAGGTGATCGTGCCCGTGCGCCTGAATACGGCGGTCGTCGAGGACCGCGCGCTCCGGGGCGTCGTGGCCTTCATCGTGCTCTACGTCGGCCTCTTCGCGCTCGGGGCGCTTGGGCTCCTCGTCGACGCCAAGCGGGCCGCCCTCGAGGTCGCCTCCTTCGAGGCGCTCGGCGCGGCCGCCGCCTGTCTCGGGAACGTCGGGCCCGCCTTCGGCTTCGCGGGCCCGTTCGGCTCCTACGAGCCGTTCAGCGACCTCTCGACCGGCGTCCTCACCGGGCTCATGTGGCTCGGGCGCCTGGAGATCATCCCGGTCGCCGTCCTCCTGACGAGGAGCTACTGGCGGGCGTGACGGCCGCAGCCGCCCCGCTGCGCGGCCGCCTCGGCGTGGACGTCGGCGCGGCGCTCAACCTCGTCGGCGCGCTCGTCAAGTACCTGGCGTTCGCGTTCCTGCTCCCGGTCGTCGTCGCCCTCTGGTACTCGGAGCCGGTCTGGCCGTTCCTCGCCGCCGGCGCGATCACGGCCGCCGCGGGCTGGGGGCTCGAGCTCGCTACGCAGGGGAAGGAGCGGGTCGGCCCCCGCGAGGGGTTCCTGGTGGTCGCGCTCACCTGGGTGGTCGCCGCCGGCGTCGGCGCGCTCCCCTACCTGCTGGTGGACGAGCCGCAGCTCGAGGCGCCGCTGAACGCGTACTTCGAGTCGATGTCCGGCTTCACGACGACCGGGGCGAGCATCCTCACCGACATCGACGGGCTCGACCGCTCGGTGGCGATGTGGCGCCAGTTCACGCAGTGGCTCGGAGGGATGGGGATCATTGTGCTCGCGCTCGCCGTGCTGCCGCGCCTGCGCGTCGGCGGCCGCCAGCTCATGGAGTCGGAGCTCCCGGGGCCGGAGCTCGAGCCGCTCACCGCCTCGATCAGGGACACCGCGCGCCGGCTCTGGTCGGTCTACGTCGCGCTGACGGCGCTCGAGATCCTCGTCCTCACTCTCCTCGGCGTGTCCGGGGCCGACCGGTCGATGGGCTTCTTCGAGGCGGTCGCGCACGCGTTCACGACGATGCCCACCGGCGGGTTCTCGACCGAGGGCCGCTCGATCGAGGCGTTCGGGGGCGCGAGCCAGTGGACGATCGTCGCCTTCATGGCCCTCGCGGGCTCCAACTTCGTCCTCATGTACCGCGCCGTCGCCCGGCGCAACTTCGGGGCCTACGGGCGTGACCAGGAGTTCCGCCTGTACGGCGCCCTGCTCGTCCTCGGCGCCGCGGTGATCCTCGCCGAGCTCCTCCACGTCGGGCTGTACCACGGCGAGGAGGCGGTGCGGCACGCCGTCTTCCAGGCGACCTCCATGATGACCACCACCGGCTACGCGAGCGTGGACTTCAACGAGTGGACGGCGGTGGCGCCGCTGGCCGTCATGGTGCTCGTCGCCCTCATGTTCGCCGGCGGCTCCGCGGCGTCGACGGCCGGCTCGATCAAGGTCGTCCGCCACCTCCTCATCGGCAAGATCCTGCGGCGCGAGCTGGACCAGACCCTTCACCCGGAGGTCGTCCAGCCCGTACGCCTGAACCGGAAGAGCGTGGACGAGCGCACGCTCCGCGCCGTCATCGGCTTCGTCCTCCTCTACGTGGGCATCTTCGTCGTGGGCGCGATCCTGCTCGTCGTCGAGGCCACCCGCGCGGGCCTGCCCGTGACGCCGTTCGAGGCGATCGCCGCCTCGGCGACTACGCTCGGCAACGTCGGCCCCGCGCTCGGGTTCGCCGGGCCGATCGGCTCGTTCGAGCCCTTCAGCGACATGTCGAAAGGGATCATGATCGCGCTCATGTGGATCGGGCGCCTCGAGATCATCCCGGTCGTCGTGCTCTTCACGAGGGTGTATTGGCGCGCGTGACCGGCTGGCTGCGGCGGCGCCACCCGGCGCAGCTGATCGTCTTCGCGTTCGCAGTCGGCGTCCTCGCGGGGGCGGCGCTGCTTTTGCTCCCCTTCGCCACGACCGGCGCCGGGCGCGCCTCCTTCACGACCGCTCTCTTCACGTCGACCTCGGCGCTCTGCGTCACGGGCCTGATCGTCGTGGACACGCCCACGTACTGGACGCAGTTCGGGCAGGTCGTGATTCTCGGCCTCATCCAGGTCGGCGGGATCGGGATCATGACGCTGGCCTCGCTCCTGGCGCTGCTCGTCGCGCGCCGGCTGGGCCTCCGCACCCGGCTCCTCGCGCAGGCCGAGAGCGCGGCGCCCGAGCTCCGCGACGTCCGGCGCCTCGTCCTCGCCGTCGTCCTCCTCTCGCTCCTCTTCGAGGCGGTCGCCGCCATCGTGCTCACGACCCGCTTCTGGGTCTCCTACGACATGGGGCTCGGCTCGGCCGTCTGGCGCGGCGTCTTCCACGCGGTCTCGGCCTTCAACAACGCGGGCTTCGCCCTCTGGAGCGACAGCCTCATGCGCTTCGTGACCGACGGGTGGGTCTCCTTGACGGTCGCCCTGGCGATCATCGCCGGCAGCCTCGGCTTTCCGGTCTGGCTCGAGCTCTGGCGCCGGGGGATCGGCCCGCGCACCTGGACGCTCCACACCAAGCTGACGGTGGGCGTCACCCTGGCGCTCGTCGCCTTCGGCTTCGCGGCCGTGGCGGTCTTCGAGTGGTCGAACCCGGCGACGACGGGCGGGCTCGGCGCGGACGGGAAGCTGCTCGCGTCCTTCTTCCAGGGCGTGACGCCACGGACGGCGGGCTTCAACACGATCGACTACGGCGGCGCCACGGAGGAGACGCTGTTCGTCACGGATCTGCTGATGTTCATCGGCGCGGGCAGCGCCTCGACGGGCGGCGGCATCAAGGTGACGACGTTCGCGCTGCTCGTCCTCATGGTGT
>JBOHAK010000241.1:0-6524 GCA_050697795.1 Gaiellaceae bacterium | reverse complement strand
AGTCAGGCGTGAGCTGGACCGGCTCGCCGGCCGCGAGCGCCAGGTGGAGGGCGGCCGAGCCCTCCGGCTCGACGCCGACGACGCGGCGGTTCGGCAGGGCCGCTGCGATCCCGGCGACGAGGCCGCCGCCGCCCACGGGCACGACGACGACCTCCGCGCCCGGAAGGTCCTCGGCGATCTCGAGGCCCACCGTCCCCTGCCCGGCGACGACGAGCGGGTCGTCGAACGGGTGCACGAGGACCCGGCCCGTCTCCTCCTGGAGGAGGGCGAGCCTGGCGAAGACCTCCCGCGGGCCCGCGGCCTCCTGGTCGACCGCCGCGCCGTAGCCCTCCGCGGCGGCGCGCTTCGACTCGCTCGCTCCCCGCCACATGACGACGAGGCAGTCGATCCTCTCGAGCGCGCAGCAGTACGCGAGCGCGGCGGCGTGGTTTCCGGCCGAGGCGGCGATCACCCCGCGCTCGCGCTCCTCCGGCGCGAGCGAGGCGAGCTTCGTGAGGACGCCGCGCGGCTTGAAGCTGCCCGTCTTCTGGAGGAGCTCGGCCTTCAGGAACGCCCGCCCGCCGAACGCCTTGCCCAGGGTGTCCGAGGAGAGGAGCGGCGTTCGGTGGAGGCGGCCGGCGATCGTGGCCGCCGCGGCTCCTACATCAGGGTGTATTCCGGGCCGTCCCCGCCCTCGGGCGGCGTCAGCCGCCCGCCCTTCGCCGAGATGGCGCCGCACTGGATGCAGTTCGACGCGGTCACCTCGACGTCCACGACGTTGCCCGCCGGGCTCGCGTCGCCGGCGATCTCGTAGACCTGCGCCGGGCACATGTGCGCCCAGGCCCCGGCGATCTCGCGCCGCACCTTCGTGTCGACGCGGAGGTGGCTCGGCGCGTCGTCCCGCGTCCGGTTCCCGGCCAGGTAGACGCTCGAGAGCTTGTCGAAGACGAGCTCGCCGTCGGCGCGCGGATAAGCCTTGGCTCGGTCGCCGACCGTCACCGGAACGTCCGCGTCGCGCTCGAGCTCCATCGTCCCGCGCGGGACCTTGCCGAGGGAGTTGAGGGCGACGCCCGCGAGCAGCGCACCGCGGACGAAGCCGTGCTTGAAGGCGGGGCGCAGGTTGCGCACGCGCTTGAGATCGCGCCACACGTAGCTCTCCCGGATCGCCCGGTCGTAGCCGTCGAGCGCCCCCGGCGCCCAGGCCGTCCGGCCCGGCCCCGCCGCCTCGAAGGCGGTCTCGCCGGCCAGCATCCCGGATTTCATCGCGTAGTGGATCCCCTTGAGGGCCGGCACGTTGACGAAGCCCGCCGAGTCGCCGACGATCATCCCGCCGGGGAAGGAGAAGCGGTCCGGCAGCCCCTGGAGCCCACCCTCGGGGATCGTCTTCGCTCCCCAGCCGACCCGCGACCCGCCCGCGAGGATGCGCCGCACGAACGGATGCGTCTTCAGCTCCTGGAGCAGGTCGTGCACGGAGACGGTCGCGTCGGTGGTGTCGAGGCCGACGACCATCCCGATCGCCACCTCGTCCTCGCCGAGCGGGTAGATGAAGCTGCCGCCGAACTCGCGGTGCGCCTTGCCGCCGCGGAGGGGCCAGCCCATCGTGTGCATCACCCGGTTCAGCGGGCTCGGCACCTCCCAGACCTCCTTGACGCCGAGCGCGTAGACCTGCGGGCGCGAGGCGAGGCCGAAGCGGGCCGAGGCGACGCCGGCGAGGTGGCCCTGGGTGCCCTCGGCCAGGATGGTCACCCGCGCCCGGATGTCGGAGCCGGGCTCGAAGTTCGCGAGCTCCTCCCCTCCCTTGCCGCGGCCGCGGTCGCCGGTCCGGATGCCGACGACGCGGCCGGCGCTGACGAGCAGCGTGCGCGCGCTCGTCTCGGGCACGATCGTGACGCCGAGGCCTTCGGCGCGCTCGGCGAGCCAGCGCCCCATCTCCGAGATGGAGGCGACGTGGTGCCCGTGGTTCCACATCGTCGGGGGCGCCGGCACGCGCAGGTGGCGCTTCGGGGTCAGGAGGTAGACGCCCTCGCGCACCACCGGCCCGCGGAAGGGCAGCTCTTCGGTGTGGATCCCCGGGAAGAGCTCCCGGAAGGCGCGGGGGTTGACGACGGCGCCCGAGAGGAGGTGGGCGCCGGGCGAGCGGCCCTTCTCGACGACGGCGACGGGGACGTCGCCGAGGCGCTCGCGCACGTCGGGACGCTCCTCGAGCAGCTGCCCCACCCGGATCGCCGCGGCGAGCCCCGCCGGACCGGCGCCGACGATCAGCACCCCCACGTCGATGCGCTCGTCGGCCGGGTCGCTCGGCTCGGCGACGAACTCGCGCCAGTCGAAGGGCGGCGGGAAGTCGGCGGGGCGGGCGGTCACGTCACGACCGCCGTTCACGGACGAGCTGCGTGAGCTTGGGGACGATCTCGTGGAGGTCGCCGACGACGCTGAGATCGGCGTACTCGAAGATCGGCGCGTTCGCGTCCTTGTTGATGGCGACGATAGTCCCCGAAGACTGCATGCCGACCTTGTGCTGGATCGCGCCGGAGATGCCGCAGGCGAGGTAGAGCTTCGGCGAGACGTTCTTGCCCGTCTGCCCCACCTGGGTCGCATAGGGGTACCAACCCGCGTCGACGACGGCCCGCGTCGCGGCGACGGCGCCTCCGAGCGCCTTCGCGAGCTCCTCGAGGAGCCCGAACTTGTCGGGCTCGCCGAGCCCGCGGCCGCCCGCGACGATGACGTCGGCGTCCTCGATGGAGGGGCCCTCGCTCTCGGCGTGGGCGCGCTCGACCATGACGGCGCGCGTTGAGAAGTCCTGGATCTCGACGGCGAGCTCGTGCACCTCGGCCTCGCCGCCGGTCTCGGCCGGCTCGAACGTCCCGGCGCGGACGAGCGCGAGGCGCGGCTCGCCCTTCCAGCGGACGTCGGCGTAGACAGAGTCCTGCAACGCCGGCCGCTTCCCGACGAGCGCGCCGTCGCGCAGCTCGAGGTCGACGAGGTCCCAGTTCAGCCCGGCGCCGAGCCGGGCGGCGAGTCCCGCGGCCACGTCCGCGGTGAGGACGGAGGCGCCGAAGAGCACCGTGTCGAAGCCGTGCTCGCCCACGAGCGCGGCGAGCACGTCCACGCGGGGTTGCGGGAGCGGCGCCTCGAGCGCCGGGTCGTCGGCGACGAACACGCGCGCGGCGCCGAAGCGCCCGGCCTGTGCGGCGAGCTCCTTCACGCCCGCGCCGCAGACGACCGCCGCCACCTCGTCGCCGAGCTGCGCGGCCTTCGAGAGCACGCCGAGCGACCCCGGGACGAGCTCGCCCTCGTGGTCCTCCAGGTAGACGAGCGTGCTCATGGCTAGATCAGCTTCCGCTCCGCGAGGTAGGCCACGATCTGCTCGGCCGCGTTGCCGCCCTCGTCCTCGACGCGGACGGAGTCGCCGCGGGAGGGAGGCTCGGAGAGGGCGGTGACCTCGGTGCGCGAGCCGGCCTCGCCGGCCTCGTCGGCCGGGACGCCGAGATCCGTGGCGGAGAGCGTCTCGTACGGCTTCTTCTTCGCGCCCATGATCCCCTTCAGCGAGGGATAGCGCGGCTCGTTGATCGCGTCGGAGACGGCGACGACGCACGGCAGCGGCGCCTCGATCACGTCGTACCCGTACTCGGTCTGGCGCTTCGACGTCACCTTGCCGTCGCCGAGCTCGAGGCTCGCGGCCTGCGAGACCACGGGAAGCCGGAGCAGGTCGGCGAGGGCCGACCAGAGCACCGCCCCGTCGGAGTCGGCCCCCTGCTGGCCGAGGAGGACGAGGTCCGGCTCCTCGCGCTCGACGGCCTTCGCGAGCACGCGGGCCGTGGCGACGAGGTCGGAGCCCGCGAGTGACTCGTCCGCGACGTGCACGGCGCGGTCGGCTCCGACGGCGAGGGCCTTGCGAAGGGAGTCGGCGGCGCGCTCCGGCGCCATCATGAGCGCCACCACCTCGCCGTCGCCGGCGCCCTCCCTGATCCTGAGCGCCTCCTCCAGCGCGTGCGCGTCGAAGGCGTTGAGGGCGGCTGCTCCGCTCCGGTCGAGCCTCAGCGTGCCCGGGTCGATCCGCGTGCGCGCGGACGCCTCCGGCACCTCCTTGACGCAGACGACGACTTTCACCGGCTCACCGGTGGCGGAGCATAACGAGACCATTCGGATTCAAGATGCAGCGGGCGCCTGCCGAGAGGTCTGTTAAGCTCCCGCGCTTCAAGCGCCGCACCGGAGCGTCGGACGCCCAGCCATGTGCCGCCACCGGACGACAGCCGCAGTCCTCTTCGTCCTCCTCGCCACGTGGGCCATGTCCGCGACCGCGAGTGCCGCCGTCCCCAACTTCGTCTTCCCCGTCGTCGCGAAGACCATCCATACGAACGACTTCGGCGATCCCCGCTGGCAGGGCCGCCACCAGGGGAACGACCTCATGGCTGCGAAGCGCTCCCCCGTCGTCGCGGTGGAGGCCGGACGCGTCGTCAAGTGGACGACGTCCGGGTCGGCCGGCTGCATGCTCTACCTCTACGGCCGCAGCGGCACGACCTACATGTACGTGCACCTGAACAACGACCGCACGATGCGGAACGACAACCGAGGCGGCTGCCGGAACGGGATCGCCTACGCGCCCGGGCTGGCGAGGAGCCAGAAGGTGCAGGCGGGGCAGCTGATCGGCTTCGTGGGCGACTCCGGCGACGCAAACGGCATCGCCTCCCACCTCCACTTCGAGCTGCACCCGAACGGCGGCCGCGCCGTCTCGCCGTTCCGCCGACTCCGTGCGGCGCGCCACCTGCTTTTCCCGCGCCCGCCCGCCGCCCTGCGGGACATCTCCATCCGCGTCGGCGGGACAGTGGTCCTGACCCGCCTGAACCCGGAGCGAATCAGGATCCGGGCAGCGCGCGTGCGGCTCTCGAACGGCTGGATGGTCAGGCCGGCGCGGGACGTGACGCTGTCGCTCCCGCTCACGGCAGTCGTCCGGCGGGGCGGCACCGCCGGCCCGTCGACGACCGCGACGCTGGCGGACTTCACGCCGGGGCAGCGAGTGACCGCGTGGACGAACACGTTCACGCACAACCTCACGACGGCGAAAGCGGATCCCCCGCTGCTCACCATCCGGGATCTGCTCCTCTGGAACCCCTAGTCCGCCTTCAGGCGTGGTGCCCCGAAGTGCGGCGTTCATTGCCTGGAGGGGCACTAACCTCGTAGGGCTTCGCGCAGCTCGCGGGCCGCGGCCTCGGGGTCGTCCGCGTCGCCGATTGCGCGCACGACGGCGATGCGGCGCGCGCCCGCCGCGACGACCTCCGCGACGTTCGTCCCGTCGATGCCGCCGATCGCGAACCAGGGAGCGGGCGCACGCGCGGCCGCGTGCCTGACGAGCTCGAGGCCGACGGCCGGTCGGCCCGGCTTCGTCGGCGTGGCGAAGACGGGGCCGACCGCGATGTAGTCCGCCCCGGCGCGCTCGACCTCCTCCCGCGAATGCGTGGAGAGCCCGGCCGGGATGCCGAAGCGGCGGACGGCGGGGAGCGGCAGGTCGTCCTGGCCGACGTGGACGAAGTCGGCGCCCACGAGGACGGCGAGGTCCGGGCGGTCGTTGACGACGAGCGGCACCCCCAGCCGCCGCGTCACGGCGCGGGCCTCCTCCAGCGCGCGCAGCAGCTCGCCGTCGGGGAGCTCCTTCTCCCGGAGCTGCACGAGGTCCACCCCGCCGCGCACGGCCGCCTCGAGGAACGCGCCGAGGTCGGGCCGGGCGCCCGTGACGAGGTAGAGGCGCGCCTCGCGCGCGGCCTCAGCCGCCGGCGACGGGCCGCGCGACGACGAGTCGGTCGCCATCCTCGAGCCTGACCTCCCCGTACCGGCCGCGCTCCACCGGCTCGCCGTTCCGCTCGACGAGCGCATAGCGCGCGCCGAGGCCGAGGCGCTCGAGGAGGGCGGCCAGCGACTCGCCGTCGGCGACGGCCTCGTCCCGGCCGTTGACGACGACGCTCCCGGTCACGAGCGATGGACGGCGCCGGTCAACGGGCTCGACGGCTCGGCCTCGGTCCGCTCGTCCATCACACCGGCGTGGAACGCCGCCCGGCCCGCCTCGACCGCGAGCCGGAACGCGCGCGCCATGGCGACCGGATCGTGGGCGTGGGCGATCGCCGTGTTGACGAGCACCGCGTCGGCGCCCAGCTCCATCGCGTCGGCGGCGTGCGAGGGCGCGCCGAGGCCCGCGTCCACGACGAGCGGCACCTCGGCCTGCTCGACCATGATCCTGATCGCGTCGCGGAGCTTGAGCCCGCGCCCGCTGCCGATCGGCGCCGCGAGCGGCATGACCGTCGCGCAGCCGACCTCTTCGAGCTTCTTCTGGAGCACCGGGTCGGGGAGCACGTAGGGCAGCACCGTGAACCCGTCCTCGACGAGCTCGGCCGCCGCCCGGAGGGTCTCGACCGGGTCCGGCAGGAGATAGCGGGGGTCGGGGATGACCTCGAGCTTGATCCAGTCGGGGAGCCCGCCGGCCCGCGCGAGCCGCGCCGTCCGCACGGCCTCCTCGGCCGTCTCGCAACCCGACGTGTTGGGAAGCAGGAGCACAC
>JBOHAK010000240.1:0-6670 GCA_050697795.1 Gaiellaceae bacterium | reverse complement strand
GGGCTCGCGAGCGCCGTCTCGTGCGTGCCGACGCCGCCGGCGACCCGCTCGCCCGCGATCGCCAATGCCGCCGCCCTGGGAAGAGCAGGATCGAGGGTGCGGATGACGCCGTTCTCGAGGATCACGCGACGAGCCCGCCGCAAAGATAGAGCTTCCCGCCGCGGGCCTCAGCCTCCTCGAGCAACCGGTGCGGCTGGGCCTCTCCGGGCCGGAGCAGGTGGAGGACCTCCTGACCGCGGGCGGTGAGGAGCTCGGCGATGAAGCGGCGGTGGCAGCGCCACCAGAGCGTTTCCGCGCAGAGGAAGCACGGCGCCGGCTCGGCGAGCGCGGCCGCGAGCGCCTCCTGCCACGCCTCGGTGCCCATGCGCGCCGCGTAGCTGCGGAAGGCCGCCTCGCGGACGCAGCCGAAGCGCTCCTCGCCCGGCTCGCTGCTCAGGCGCCCGCCGAGCTCGACGGCGTGGCGGTAGGCGATCCCGGCCTGCGCGAGGGCTTGCTCGAGCGATGCCTGGTCGAACTGCGGGTTCCGCCGCGAGCCGGGGAAGCGGCGAACGTCCACGAGCGTCCGCACGCCGGCGAGCTCGAGCGTCTCGACGAGCTCCGCGAGCGGCCGCGTCCCGTGACCGATGGTGAACGCCCGCACGCTGGGACGGTAGACGCAGCCGCCCCCGCGGGAGCAGGTGTCCCGCGGGGGCGGTGCGCCGGGCGCCGGCGGCTGCCGCTAGCCGCCGAACTCGTCGGGGTTCTGCTTCACGATCGCGTCGGCGAGCGTGTCCCCGGTCATGATCATGTGCTCGTACGCCTGCCGGAAGAGGCGGCTGGCCTCCTCGTAGTCGCCGGCCGCGTACGCGTCGATCTGCCCCTTGAGCTGCATGACGTGCTCCGTGGTCGACTCCTGGAGCGCGTCCTGGGGCAGGCCGGTCGCCCCGGCCAGAAAGCCGGAGAACGCACCCGTGTAGCCCTCGAGGTTCTGGACGGCCTCTCGCTGAGCAGCCTTGTCCTTCGTCGCGAGGCCGACGGTGTAGTCGACGAAGAACCCGATGTGGTCGCGCCACAGCGCCGGGCCGTCGAGGAACTGCAGCGCGGCCTCGTCGCCGTAGACCGAGCCGATCGCCTGCGAGAGCTCGACGCCGTTCTGGTCGAGCGCCGCGGCGACCGCCTCGAAGTCGGGCGCGCCGTCGTAGCCCTTCTGCGTCGCGACCATCGCGAGGACGGCGTGCTCGCCGAGGAGCCGGTCGAGCGTGTCGCGGAGATCGGCCGCCGGCGTCGTCGTGGAGGGCTCCGCGGGCGAGGCGGCCATCTCGCCGGTCTGCGCCGCGGGCGCCCCGGATCCGGTGTCGTCCCCGCCGCCGCACGCCGCGAGCCCGAGGGCCGCGACGACGGCGAGCGCGAGGACGGCGAAGTAGCTGCGTGGAGTCATGGTCTCTCCCTGATCGTCGTGTCGCTGGGCTCGGGTGGTTCGGAGGGAGGCGCGGCGCGGTTCGATGTGCCCGGGTGCCAAACCGCACGACGCGCGAAGCCGTATGGACACGCGATGCGTCGGGTCGGGCTCCTCCTGCTCCTCCTGCTGCTCGTCGTCGTGCCGGCCGCCTGCGGCGGCGAGGACGGGAGCGACGGCGACGCGGCCGCGGGCGGCACGCTCGAGATCGTGCTGAGCGACTTCGCGGTCGAGCCCCCGACCGGCTCGCTGGAGCCGGGCACCTACACCGCCCACGTCGTGAACGAGGGCGGGACGGTGCACGCCCTCAAGGTCGACGGGCCCACCGGCGAGACGGAGTCCACGCAGCTCCAGCCGGGCGAGTCCGTCGAGCTCGAGCTCGACCTGAGCGAGGCCGGGGAGTACGAGCTCACGTGCCCCGTCGGCGACCATCGCGACCGCGGCATGGAAGCCTCGCTAGCCGTGGGAAGCGGCGGCGGGATGACCACCACCGAGGACACGACCACCGAGGACACGACCACCGAGGACGACGAGGGCGGCTACCGCTACTAGCAGCACCAGCCGGCCAGGCGCGGGAACTCGCCGCTCGGGGGCCGGCCTGGGTCGAACTCGCGGCGCACGTCGTCGACCGCCCGGATCCGTGGGCCGGAGCCGAGGTGGAGGAAGAGCAGCTGGTCGGCTTCGGGCCAGCCGGCCAGGAGCCAGCGCAAGTCGGGAGAGAGCACGAGGTCCTGCAGGCGACCCGGCCCCCGAAAGACCTCGCTCGGGCCGATCAGGGGACAGGGGTCAGGGGCGAAGCAATGCGAGCGCACGAGCGCGGTTGCGTCCACTCGGGCGTCGAAGTCTGCATAGACGATTTGGCCGCCAGGCAGGGCGACTGCGTCGAGCAGCTCGTGGCCCTGCGCGGCGCGGGCGGAACGAAGGAGGCGGCCACGGCGGTCGTGCACGCGAAGCTCTCGAGCGGACAGCACGGCGAGCAATCCATCGGGCGTCCAGAACAGCTCCCGGATCCGCGGCGTCTTGGCCGTCCGCATGAGCTCGTCCCCCGAGTCGACCTCGACGACCCGCACCACGCCGTCGGCCCGCGCGTACGCGAGCACCGTGCGACCCGGGCGCGGGAGCCAGGCGGGCGCCACCGGAGCGACATTGCGGGCGAGCAGGCGGTCGGGGCTCCCGTCCCCCGCCACGACGCGGATCGTTGCGCCCTCGCGGTAGGCGACCCGGAACCCGGGGCTCGGAGCCCAGCGTGCGTCCGCCACCGGCTCGGAACGGGCCAGCGCCCAGCGCGGGTCGCCGTCCGGCTCGAGCGCGACGACGCGGCGTCCGGCGGTGGCGACCACGAACCGGCCCTGCGGCGAGAACGAGGCGTCGTCGTAGTCGCCGAGGAAGCGCTTCGAGCCGTCTCGCCGGACGATCCAGGGGCCGCGGTCGGAGACGACCAAGAGCATCCCGGGCGCCGGGAGGCGCACAAGAGCCGGCCGCGCGTCCTGCTCGCCCGCGACGCGGTCGCGGATCCACCCGCCGACGCTCCGGCCCGGAGGCGAAAGAGCCGCCGCGGCTACCGCGGCGACGACGGCGAGCGCGAGGACCGGTCGCAGCAGAGGGCGGCGGCGCGGCGCGGGCTCCCTCGCCGCGTAGGCGGTCTCGACGACCCGCCAGGCACGGCGCTGGGCCTCGAGCTCGTCCGGCACGGGGACGGCGAGGAGCGCCGCGCGCACGTCGCGGCCGCTCATTCGTCCTCCTCCTCCGCGACGAGGCCCTGGAGGGAGTCGAGCCCGCGTCGCAGGCGGGAGTTCACGGTGCCGCGCGGCAGCTCGAGGATCCGCGAGATCTCGCCCGGGCTGTACTCCAGCAGGTACCGGAGGACGATCACGGCGCGGTGATCCGGCGTGAGCGAGGCGAGCGCGGCCAGCACGTCCTCCGACGGCCGCGCGGCGACGTCTCCGGCCTCGCGGGCGGGGGCGGCGGCGACGGCCTCCTCGGCGCCCACCTCGCGGCGCAGCGCGCGGGCGCGGGCCCAGTCGATGGCCCGGTTGACGACGATCCGGTGGAGCCAGGGCCCGAAGGGACGACGCGAGTCGAAGCGGTCGAGGGCGCGCACGGCGGCGAGGAAGGCCTCCTGGGCGACGTCCTCGGCGCCGGCCGCGTCGTGGACGACCAGGTAGGCGGCACGGTACGCGCGAGGCCAGTGGGCGCGGAAGAGCGCCTCGAGGTCCGAGGCCGACCCCGCCTGGGCGCCGCGCACCCAGGCGCGCTCGTCGCGGCCGTCGCCAGCCATCGCGTGCCGACTATACGAGCGCCCGTCCCGGTACGGTCCATCCCGAAGCGGCTACGAAGCGGGGCCTTGCGGAGGTCCCGCGGCCGTCGTACGCTTCGCCGCGAGATGCGCGCCTGCCCGGGCTGTCGCGAGGAGGTCGACGAGCGGTTCCGCTTCTGTCCGTGGTGCTGAGCGCCACAGCGGCTCAAGCTCGTCGAGTTCTTCCCCGCGCAGCCGCTCGTCGAGGGAGACCGCGGCAAGGCGCTGCGCGTGTCGCGCTACCTGGGCGACGGCGTGCTCCGCCACGTCCGCTTCAGTGTCTGGAGCGACCGCGGCCGGACGGCCCGTGCGGACGCCGCCGTGTCGCTCGCGGAGGACGAGTCCGAGCGCCTGGCCCGCTTCCTCGCCGAGCCCGCGCCGGTCGACGCCCCACGAGCCCCCAAGTAACACTGTGTTACTTGGACACGGGGCGCCGCTGGCTACGGCGCCAGAAGCCGCCTGACGGCGCGCGCGTGGCGGACGGCGCGGACGTCGGAGAGCGTGCCCGCCGGCAGCTCGACCACGAACGACGCGGCGCCGGGGAACGCGTGGTTCTGCCAGTTCGGCGCCGACCCGTTCGGCCAGCGGAGGGATCGGTACGGCTCGCGCGCCAGGCGCGCGTAACGGCGCGCCGTCGCGCGGCTCGGGCCCCAGGCGCGCACGACCGCCTGCGGCTGGTGGTACCAGATCGTGACGTCCGGCCGGACCCGGCGCACGAGCCCGCGCGCGAGCCGCGCCTCCCGCTCCGACCAGGGCCGCGGGCCCGAGTACTCGGGGTCCCAGCGCCGGCCGATCGGGATCCACTGCGAGCCGAAGTTGCGGTTCAGGTCGACGCCGCGCCCGTTCTGGCGCACGCCGAGGCGGTGGCCGTCCGGATTGAGCAGGTGGACGACCCACAGGTCGAGGCCGGCCGGATGGGCCCCGCGGGCCAGCCGCCGGGTGATCTTCACCCCCTCGCACTCGTTCCCGTGGATGCAGCCGACGACGAGGATCTTCCGCGGGCTCGAGAAGTCGCCGAAGCGGTGCACCCGGATCGCCCGGCCCTGTTGTGAATAGCCGAGCACGGCATGGCGCTCGGCGGCCGCTGCAGGCGGCGGGACGAGGAGCAGCGCGGCGGCGGCAAGCGCGGCGACGCTCACGCCTGCGAGTACGCGCGAACCCGTGGTCGAGGTCCGGGACCCCATCGCTCCCGGGCAGCGTACCGTCGTTACCCGGTGAGGATCGCCGTCGCCATGCTCCCGCTCGCGCTCGCCGCCGCCGTGCCGGCGGCGCAGGCCCTCCTGGACGCGGGTACGAGCCGTCCACCCGCGCCGGCCGTCGAGGCGCCCGAGCAGCCGCGCCCGGAGATCCGGTGGCGCAGCTCCCGCGCAGTCGGCTCACCGTCGGCCGGACGGCTCGTGCGCGGCGTGCGGCTTCCCGGCAGGGCGACACGGTTCTTCACGTGGGATCCGCTCCTGCACCGCGTGCCGAACCGCGCCGACCGGCGCTGGGGAACCGACGAGCTCGTCCGGATCGTCCTGCGGGTCGTGCGGGAGTACGCGCGCGCCCATCCGCACGCCCCGCGCGTCGGGATCGGCGATCTCAGCCGCCGTCGCGGCGGGCCCTTCGGGCCGAGGCACGCCTCGCACCAGAACGGGCTCGACGTGGACGTGTACTACCCGCGCCGCGACCGCAAGGAGCGCCCGCCGCGCCGCGTCGCGCAGATCGACCGGCGCCTCGCCCAGGACCTCGTCGACCGCTTCGTGCGCGCGGGTGCCGAGGTCGTGTACGTCGGGCCGAACACCGGGTTCACCGGCCCGCGCGGGATCGTCCGGGTCCTCTGGAACCACGACAACCACCTGCACGCTCGGATCGGTGCTAAGACTGACTGAGCGCCGTGCGCCGGATCCTCACCTGGCTCCTCCTCGGGGCCGTCGTGGCCCTCGGCGCCGCCGCGAGCTTCGACGCGCTGCGCGGCGGCGAGCCGACGCGAGCCGAGCCGCGCCCGACCACATCTGCGAGGGCCGAGAGCACGGCCGGCCCGGCCTCGCCGGAGGCCGCCCTGGCGGCAGCGCTTCGCGAGGCCGGCATCGGCGGCATCCTGGAGTACGCCGACGAGGACTGCGACACCCACGCGGTGTCGCTCCCCGACCTGACGGCGCGCCCGTCCGGCGTCGGGGGCGCCTGCACCTTCGCCGTCACGGCGAACGCCACGACGGGCTACGCGGTGGAGTGCAGCGGCGGCCGGGTGAGCATCGACGACCCCCAGCAGGCGCCCTACGCGCAGGTGCGCGCGGAGTGCCCGCCGGCGTGGAAGCCCGACGGCACGCCGACGCTGCTTCGTGACGGCGAGGTCGTCGAGCCGCACCCATGCCCCGACCGCGGGATCATTCCGATGCGCTGCAGCCGCGTTCTTCTCTCCGGCGACGACCTCGTCCGCGAGCTGCGGGGCGCCGGGTGGACAGGCTTCCGCTTCGCCGTCGAGGAGCTCCTGTGGCTGTCCGATTCCAGGGCGGCCGCCATCGTCGGGGCGCGCTCGCGGGACGACCGGGGCGAGCTCCTCGTCGTCTTCGACGGCCGTCGCCTGGTGACCGCGCCGACGGCGGCCTACGAGGATCTCGCCACTCTCCGGCTCAGCCCGTCCGGGGGCTTCGTCGTCGCACAGATCGCCGACCCGGGCGGGGTGCTCGTCGTCGACCGGGACGGCGCGCTGGTCCGGCCGCTGGTCCGGCACGGAAGCGCGCTCGCCTGGTCGCCCGACGAACGCTGGATCGCGGAGGCCACCGAGGACGGCGTCTACGTCTTCCCGGTGGATGGAGGCACGCCGAGGGTTTACGTCCTGCCGATCGTCGCCCGCGACCTGGTCTGGAGGTAGCCGGTGGGCCGCCTGGGAACCTGGCTGATCGTGGCCGCCCTCGCCGGCCTGGGGCTCGCCGCGACGCTCGATGCGTTCGTCGGAG
>JBOHAK010000239.1:0-24956 GCA_050697795.1 Gaiellaceae bacterium | reverse complement strand
GTTGGAGTGGAGTGCCGCGCTGATTGCCCCCATGCCGGACGCGAAGGACTGTGCCGCCTCGGCGCCCTCCAGCTCGGCCATGACGGCGTTGAGCTCTTCCACCGTCGGATTGCGAAGCCGGGCGTAGGTGAAGCCGTACTCCTCCTCGGCGATGACCCGGCCGAGGTCGGCGACGCGCTCGAACGCGAAGGTCGTGGACGCGACGATCGGACCGACGACGGGCGTCCCCGGCCCGCCGGTTCCCGGCGGGGTGTGGATCGCGCGGGTGGAGAGGCCTGGCCTGCGCTCGCTCATGGTCGGCGGCCGAGTCCGAGCCGCTCCGGGAGCGTAGCGAGCGGGACGGGCTCGAAGGCGAGACCCGCGGCGGCCGCCCCGTCGCGGTCGGTGTCCCCGTCGCCGATGTGGAGCGCCCGGCCCGCGGGCACGCCGAGTCGCTCGAGCGCGACCGCGAAGACGGCCGGGTCGGGCTTGGCGGCCCCGGCCTCGGCCGAGCTCACGATCTCGGCGAAGAGCTCGCGGAGGCCGGAGCGCTCGAGCTGGGGGCCGAGCGAGACGTCCCAGTTCGAGACGCACGCGAGGGCCAGGCCGGCGTTCCGCAGGCGTACCAGCGCGTCCCTCGCTCCGGCCAGGGGGCGGAAGACGACGGCCTCGACGAACGCCGGCACGAAGCTCTCGGGGTCGAGCTCCGCCGCCGCGTGCTCGAGGAAGACGGCCGTACAGCGCCGGCGGAGGTCCTGCAGGCTTGCCTCGTCGCTGCCCTCGAGCGTGCGCGGCAGGTAGTAGGCGACCTCGGCCCCGAACGCGGCCTTCACCTCGTCGCGCGAGCGCTCGACTGCGCGTGCGGCGAGTGCCGTCCTGAGGCGGCCGGGCGGGTCGTCGAGCTCGACGAGCGTCCCCATCGCGTCGACGGTGACGGCGTCCAGGCTGTTAGCGGAAGGCATCCGGGTGGAGCGCCTCGGCCACCTGCTCGAGCGCCGCTCCGATCCTCGGCCCGGCGCGGTTGACGAGGTCCGAGACGAGGACCGCGAAGCGCCCCTCTCGGACGGCCGTGAGCCCCGCGGTCTGCGGATTCCCTCGCAGGGCGGCCAGCGTCACGCGGCTGTCCGAGGTCGCCAGGTACACGTCCGGGTCGAGCCGGCGCAGGCGGCCGAGTGCGAACGGCGCGCTGCCGTCGGTGGCGCCGGCGACGCTCTCGCCCTGCGCCCGCCGGATGAGGTCGCCGAGCAGCGAGCGGCCGGGGATCGAGATGAAGAAGCCGGTGTCGACGAACGCGCTGGCGACCGGCTCGGCCGCGACGCGCTCCTCGACGGCCGCGACCCGCCTGCGGATGTCGGACGCCACCTCCCGCGCGGCCACCGGCTCGCCGACGAGGAAGCCGAGCTCGAGCGCCGCGCGGACGACATCGTCCACCGAGGAGGCCGGCTGCACATAGGCGACGGCCCCGGTCTGCCGCTGCGCGCGCGAGACGTCGAGGAGGTCGGTTGCCGGCGCGGCCACGATGAGGTCGGGCTCGAGCCGGCGGATCTCGTCCATGCGCATCTGCTGGGTGCGCGAGACGACCTCGGTGGCCGAAGGGGGCGCCTGGAGGGGTCCGTCGCCGCGGGTGATTCCGGCGGGCACCCCCACGAGCCTGTCGCGTGCGCCGAGTGCGAGGACGAGCTCCGCTGAGCCGGAGTCGAGCGCGACGATCCGCTCGGGGCGTGCCGTGGCGACCGCGGGTCGGTCTCCGGCGCCCTGGACGGTGACCGGATAGCGCTGCTCGAGCGCCCCCAGCGGCTCTTCCCGCTCCCCGCAGGCGGAAGCGGCGAGAACGGCGGCGGAGAGCAGGAGGGCGGCGGCCGGGCGGCGTCTCACGACGGTCGGCACTATGTCCCAGATGCGACTGTTCACGCCGGAAGAGGCGAATGCCGCACTCACGCGGATCCGCCCGGTGCTCGAGCGCCTCGTGGAGGAGCGCCGCGCGCTGGGCGTGCACGCGGGCGAGCTGCAGGCCGCCCAGGGGATCGTCGCCGGGAACGGAGGCAGGATCGACCCTGCCCGCCTCGGCGCGCTCCAGGAGGACGTCGCCCGCTCCGCGGCGGAGGTCGCGGCTCTCGTCGAGGAGCTGCAGCGTGCCGGCGTCCAGGTGAAGGACCTCGACCGCGGCCTCGTCGACTTCCCGGCGCGCCACCCGGAGAGCGGCGAGACCGTCCTGCTCTGCTTCGAGCTCGGTGAGCCGGCGGTCGAGCACTGGCACGACCTGGAGGAGGGCTTCGCGGGCAGGAAGCGCCTCCCCTTCTAGAGAAACTACTCAGCTATGGACCAGTGGATCGAGCGGGCCATCATCGCGAGCGTCGTCTTGGTCGCCACGCTCGTCGTCGCACGCCTCGTCGATCGGACGATCTCCAGGCGGTTCACGCTCCGTCCCGAGACGCTCACCGTCTACCGCGTCGTCCGCAAGAGCGCGCTCGCGATCGTGATCGGCGTCGGGATCCTGAGCGCCCTCCTCGTCTTTCCCCAGGTGCGGGCGGTGGCGGGCAGCATCCTCGCCTCCTCCGCCGTCATCGCCCTCGTCGTCGGTCTCGCCGCGCAGTCCACGCTGGCCAACTTCGTCGCGGGGATCCTCGTCGCGTTCACGCAGCCGCTGCGGCTGGGCGACAGCGTCTCGGTGGCCGGCGCCTCGGGCACCGTGCATCAGATCGGCCTCACGTACACGGTCATCAGCGCGGGTGACGGAGCCCTGTACTACGTGCCGAACGCGAAGCTGGCCTCCGATACCATCAGGAACGCCACCATCGCGGGTGGCGAGCACTTGGTGGCGGTGAGGGTGTCCGTGCCTCTCTCCGCCGACCTCGACCGGGTGATCGAGCTTCTCCTCGACGAGGCCCGACGTCTTCCGGAGACGATGCAGCGGAAGGAACCCAACGTCCACGTGTCACAGCTCGACGCGACCGGCGCGGTCGTGACGGCGGAGCTGTGGGCGCGAACCGCCGGCGAGGCGGCGGAGCTGTCCTCGACGCTGCGGCGCGCGGCCGTCGAGCGCCTCAAGTCCGAGGGCGTCTACGCGTGACCGCCAACGGCCGGAATGGGAAGAACGGCAACGGCGGCCGGCGCAACGGGAACGGCAACAGCCTGACCGCGGCGAACAACCGGAACCGCCGCCGCCGCCGCGACCGCCGCCGCCGCGACCGTACGCAGTCCCGGCGCTTCGTGCTCGTCTCGGTCGTCGCGGTCGTGCTCGGCGTGCTGGCCCTGCTCGTCGCGGCGGCCTTCACCGGCGCCCAGGCGTTTCGCGAGAGCTGCTCGATCGCGTCGCTCCGGCCGGTCTCGATCGGCCAGAACTCGTTTGTGTACGCGGCGAACGGAACGATCCTGGGCTCGATCCCGGCCGAGAAGAACCGCCAGCCCGTCGCCCTCGACCAGATGTCGCCGCTCCTGGCCGACGCCACCGTCGCCATCGAGGACAGGCGCTTCTACTCCCACGACGGCATCGACTACGAGGGGATCGTCCGGGCGGCGGTGAAGAACCTCGAGAGCGGCGAGATCGTCCAGGGCGGCTCGACCCTGACCCAGCAGCTCGTTCGCAACCTCTATATCGGGAACGAGGTCTCCTGGGAACGGAAGACGAAGGAGGCCTGCCTCGCGCTCAAGCTCGAGGACGAGGGCTTGCCGAAGCTCTGGGGCGCCGTGCCGACCGGCCTTCCGTCCGCCGAGCTGAAGCGGTGGCGCAAGGACAAGATCCTCGAGACGTACCTGAACCAGGTCTACTTCGGGAGCCACGCCTACGGCGCCGAGGCCGCGGCCCAGACGTACTTCTCGAAGCCCGCCGGCGACCTCAGCCTCGTCCAGGCGGCGCTGATCGCGGGCCTGCCCCAGGCACCGTCGATCTACGACCCCTTCCGCCGTCCCGACGAGGCCGTGCGGCGGCGGAACGAGGTGCTCGCGGCGATGCGCGACTCCGGCTACATCGACCAGGCGCAGTACGCGGAGGCCGTCGCGGCGCCGCTCAGCCTGAAGGCCGGCCAGCTCTACACGCGGATCCGCGAGCCGTTCTTCTTCAGCTACGTGCGCGAGCAGTTGATCGCCAAGTACGGCGCCTCGACCGTGCGCGGCGGTGGGCTGCGTGTCTACACCACGATCAACCCCCGCTTCCAGAAGCTGGCCGAGCGCGCGATCAAGGAGACGCTGAACCAGGGCGGCGACCCCGCCTCGGCGATCGTCTCGATCAACCCGAAGAACGGCGCCATCCGCGCGATGACCGCCGTCGCCCCCGGCCGCCGGAACCTCCAGTTCAACCTGGCCGCACAGGGCCGGCGCCAGTCGGGCTCGTCCTTCAAGACATTCGTGCTCACCGAGGCGATCCGCCAGGGGATCAGCCCCTCGACGCAGTACCTCTCCGCGCCGTTCCACTGGCAGCCGGATCCCAACTCGGAGCCGTGGGACGTCGCGACGTACAGCCACTCCTATATCGGGGCCGTGCCGATCTCGACCGCGACGCTCAGCTCCGACAACACCGTCTTCGCGCGGCTGACGCTCGACGTCGGCCCCGAGAACGTCGTCAGGACGGCGCGGCAGATGGGGATCAAGACGAAGCTCCAGCCGGTCGCCTCCATCGGGCTCGGGTCGAACTCGGTCTCGGTCCTCGAGATGGCCTCGGCGTACGCCACGCTCGCCTCCGGGGGCATCTACGCGCAGCCCATGGCGATCCGGAGGGTCGTGCTACCCGACGGGCACGTGGACAAGGGCGCGGGCTGGGGCGTGGCGAAGAAGAAGCGCGTCCTGCCGGACGGCGTCGCCTACGAGGTGACGAAGATCCTGCAGGACAACGTGGACGGGGGGACGGGCACGGGCGCGAACTACGGCGATCCCTACGTGGCCGGCAAGACGGGCACGACCGACAACTACGCGGACGCCTGGTTCGCGGGCTACACACCGCGCGCCTCGACCGTCGTCTGGGTCGGCTACCCGAACGCGCAGATCGAGATGTCGAGCGTCCACGGGATCGTGGTCGCGGGCGGAACGTTCCCGACCACCATCTGGCAGCTCTTCATGTCGCGCGCCTTCGCCGGCGAGCCCTACGTGAGCTGGCCGTCTCCGAGCAACCCGGTGGAGTGGATTACGTTCGACGGCCAGTACGCCTACCACGGGCCGCCTCCGAAGCCGAAGAAGCCGGAGAAGGACGACAAGAAGACGTCGACCTCCGGCCCCACGACCACGGCCCCGCCTCCGCCGACCACGGCGCCTCCTCCGCCCACGACGACTGAGCCGCCTCCGACGACCACCGGTACGTAGTACCTGGGCGCTGGTCGCGGGGACGCTCGTCCTCGTGCTGGTCGGGACGGCGGTCGCGTTCGCGCTGCCCGAGTCCTCGCCGCTCGTGCCGGAGCACGACGGCGGCGACTCGACCTGGTCGTGGCTCTACCTGGGCGCGGCGGCGGCGGCCTTCGCGGCCTACCTCGGCGGGCTCTGGGCGCTCGCGCGCCCGAGTGGGCCGGTGCGGCGGAACGTTGTGATCGCGCTCGCGTGCGCCGTCCAGCTCCTGCCGCTCGCCGGGCCCGTGCTCCTCTCCACGGACGTCTACACGTACTGGGACTACGCGCGGATCTCGGTCGAGCACGGCGGCAACCCGTACGAGGACGTCCCGAGCGACTTCCCGGACGACCCGGCCTTCCCGCTGATGGGCTCGTATTGGCACGACACGACCTCCGTCTACGGACCGGGTTTCACCCTGGCCTCGGAGGGCCACGCGGCGGCTGTCGGCGAGTCGGCCGACGCGGCGGCCCGGGGGTACAAGGCGTTGGGCGCGCTCGCCATGGTCGCGCTCGTCCTCCTGGCCGCGCGGCTCTCGCCGCGCCCGGCCTTCGCGGCCGCGTTCGTCGGCTGGAACCCGTTGCTCGCGCTGCATTTCGCGGGCGGAGGCCACAACGACGCGTGGATGATGGCCTTCGTGCTGGCGGCGCTCGCGCTCGCCGCCTCGGGCAGGCGCGCGCTCGCCGGCGCCTCGTGGGCGGCCGCAATCGCGATCAAGTGGGTGCCGGTGCTCTTCCTGCCGCTGCGGCTGCTCGAGGCGCGCCGGACCGGGCGCCGAATCGACCACCGGGGCCTGGCGGTCGCGGCCGCCCTCATCGTGGCGATCGCCACATGGCGGTACGGCGTCGGCTGGATCGGGGCCGCCGGCCCGCTCGCGAGCAACCTCGCCGAGGACCGCGCCTGGTATGCGATCCCGGTCCGCATCTCGCACCTCGGGATCCCCGAGGGCGTCGTTGCCGTCGTGTTCGCGGTCGCCTTCGCAGCCGCGTACGTCTGGCTCCTGCGCGAGGCCTGGCGGGGCCGCGCCCGGCTCGCGCTGACGGCCGGCCTCCTGCTCGTCGCGACCTCGTGGCTCGTCCCGTGGTACGCCGTGTGGGCGGTGCCCCTGGCGGCCGTCGAGGAGGACCGTCCCGCCCGCTTCCTGGCCCTCGCGATGTCCGCGTACCTGTTGCGCGACGCGGTACCGCTCTGATCTACGGTACGCCGGTCGTGCCCGATCTGATCTCGATCGCGCAGGCCCAGCGCCTGGTCGTCGAGCGCGTCAAGCCGCTCGAGGCCGAGCGCGTGCCGATCGAGCGCGCCGCGGGACGGGTGCTCGCCGAGCCGGCCGCGGCGGTCGTCGACCTGCCGCCCTTTCCGAGCTCCGCGATGGACGGATACGCGCTCCGTTCCGTCGACACGGCCGGTGCGCCGGTCACGCTGCCCGTGGTGGCGAGGATCGCCGCCGGGGCGCCGGCCGGCCGGCCGCTGGGCGCAGGGGAGGCGATGGCGATCGCGACGGGCGGCGCGGTGCCGGAGGGTGCCGACGCGGTCGTCCCGATCGAGCACGTCGAAGAGGGGTCGGACGGTCTCGCAGTCCGCGAGCCGGTCCCGACCGGGGCGAACGTCCGCGACCGCGGCGGGGACGTGCGTGCCGGGGACGAGGTCCTCGGGGCGGGTGTCGTGCTCGGCCCCGGCCAGGTCGGCGCGCTCGGCGCGGCCGGTGTCTCCGAGGTCCGCTGCGCGAAGCGGCCGCGGGTGGGGATCCTCGTCACGGGCGACGAGCTCCGCCAGCCGGGCGAGCCGCTCGCCGAGGGGCAGATCTACGAGTCGAACGGCCTCCTGCTCGCGACGGCCCTCCAGCTCGCGGGCGCCGTCCCCGCCCAGCTCGGCGTGGTCGCGGACGACGTGGAGGAGCACCGCAGGACGATGGAGCGTGCGCTGCTCGGCTTCGACATGCTCGTCACGACGGGCGGAGCTTCGGTCGGCCCGCACGACCTCGTCCGCAAGGTGCAGGCCGAGCTGCGGGTGGAGGAGGTCTTCTGGGGCGTCGCCATGAAGCCCGGGAAGCCCGTGGCATTCGGCGTCCGCCGCGACCACCTCGTCTTCAACCTGCCAGGGAACCCCGTGTCGGTGCTGGCGACGTTCGAGGTGCTCGTACGGCCGGCGGTCAACGCCCTGCTCGGCCTGCCCGACCCGCTGCCCGCGTTTCGGCGCGGCACGCTCGGGAGCGCCGTCCGCCGCAACGCCGAGCGGGACGAGCTCGTCCGCGCCGCCGTCCGCCGTGACGGCGACGACGTCGTGCTCGAGCCGCTCGCGGGGCAGGAGTCCCACATGATCGTGCGGGCGGGGCGGGCGGCCGCGCTCGTGCTCGTGGAGGCGGGCTCCGGCGAGCTCGCCGCCGGGACCACCGTCCCGTACCTTCCGGTCTAGTGCGCCGCTGCGAGCGTGTACGCCTCGCCGGCGCGTGGCTGCACCTCGACCAGGCGCCCGTAGACGATCCAGCGCTGGTCGGCGCTGTAGAGCGGGTGGCAGGCCGAGAGCATGATCGTGTCGAAGCCGCGGTTGCGGATCACCCTCCAGTCGTCCGAGTCGACGATCTCGTGCTCGAAGACGCGGTAGCGGAACGTGGCGTACGGCATCTCGAGCGCGATCGCGTCGCCGGCGCGGATGTCGTCGATGTTCCGGAACGGAGCGCCGAAGGTCGTGCGGTGCCCGGCGACGCCGACGGTCTTCCCGAGGCCGGGCACGGTCGTCCGCTCGTAGTGGCCCGGCCCGCGGGAGAGGTCAGCGCCCCAGCGCGTGCCGTGGACGACGACCGAGTCGACGCCGATGCGGGGGATCTCCAGGCGTCCGAACGCCTGCCCCTGCTCCAAGGTGCCGAGAAAGCGGCGCGCATCCCTGGCGGTCGCCGCCCGGGCGGCTGAGAGGACCCCGCGGCTGGGCTCGGCGGCCTGGCTCTCTGGAAACTCCGAGTCCCAGGCCTCGAACTCCGCGGTCAGCGCCGAGTCGAGCCGGTTCTGCTGGTAGCGGTTGTAGAGATCCGTGACCGGATCGCGCCAGAAGAGGACCGCGGCCGCGTAGGCCAGCACGAGCAGGCCGCCGACCGCAAGGATGGTTCCCAGGCGCCGCGTCTTCATCAATTCTCCACGGACTCAGCATCGGCCCCGTCCTCGTCCGCGTCAACGGCGTTGAGGTGCCGCCTGCGGGACCGTCTCCAGACGAGGATAGCCTGCCGGGCGGCTTCTCTAACCGGCCCGCGGGAGCGCTCGGTGACGTCCGGGTAGGGCGCGTAGCGGCCCAGCGCGACGGCGCCCACCTGGCCGGCGGCGGCGCCCCAGGCCAGGAAGGCGAGCACGAGCGGGAACGGCACGTAGCCGACTGCGACGAGCGCCGTCAGGTACCAGACGGCGTCGAGGCCCATGTCGTAGCGGAGGCCGAAGGACGCGAGCAGGACCAGCGGGCCCACGAAGCCGACCGCGTAGACCGCGACCTGCGCGAGCCGGCCCCGGTCGGAGACCTGCGGCAGCCAGAGCCATGCGTGGAGCGACGGGAGCACGAAGAGGAGCGAGTACGGGTTCACGGCCGCGACGACGAGGGCCACGAGGGCGAGCACGAGCATCGCGGCGAGATGGCCGCCCAGCTCCTCCTGCCGCGCGATCGAGCGCGTCGGTGCGAGGCGCGTCCGGACGACGAGCCAGACGACGGCGGAGACGCCGAGGAGCGCCCCGAGGGCGGCCACCGGCCAGTCCCCGGCCGCGGCCGAGTCGGGCGCAATCGGCCGGGCGGCGCCGTTCGGCAGGAGGCCCGTAGCCACGAAGAGGGCAAAGGTGACGCCGAGCCACAGCCAGACGCCGAGGCGGCTCACGTAGCTGCGCAGCGCGGGCCAGAGCGCGATCCGCCGCCGCCGGCAGCGCGCGAAGAGGTCGACCGTCGCGGCGAGAAACGGGAGCAGCGCGGCGACGAGGACGAACTGGAGCGTCCAGCCGTAGAGCGCCCTCGTCCCGAAGTACACGTGCGACTGCGTGCCGCGGGTGACCTCGGCGGCCTGGTCGAGGGAGCCGAGCAGCGCCTGTGAGGCGCGACCCAGCTCGCCCAGCCGGTCCTCGTCGAGGCCGGCGAGCGTGTCCCGCTCGGGCGCGCGCGGCCGGGCGCCGCCGGTCGTGATCGTGACGGCCGGCACGCCGCGCGAGACGAAGGGCGCCTGCTCGTGCAGGCTGAACGGGAAGGCGAGGTCGACGATCTGCGCGACCGCGCCCGGCCGCCGAGGGTCCGTCCCGACCTGGCGCCGCACGGCGGCGTCGGCGGTCGCGAGGAGCGTCGGGCTCGAGACGCGGGCCGTGTCCCCGCCGAACGCGATGCGCGGAGGCTGCCGGCCGGCGATCGCGTCGAGGTTGACGACGGCCGCGATCCGTCCCTCGTACGGCGAGGCGGCCGCGAAGTGCTCCGCGCCAAGCCCGCCGAAGGCGCCTCCGTCCGTGGAGACGAGGACGAAGGGATGGGCGAGCGTGGCGTTGCCGAGGTCGCGGGCCAGCTCGAGCAGCGCGCCCGTGCCCGAGCCGTTGTCGGCGGCGCCCGGCGAGAGCCCGAGGTTGTCGCGGTGGGCGGTGACGACGATGGCCCGCTGCGACTGCACGCCGGTCTGGGTCGAGCTCGGGGCGACGGCGACGAGGTTCACGAGCTCGTCCGTGCCGAGGCCGGGGATCTCGGCCGCAAAGGTCTGACGCTCGACGGCGAACCGGTACTCGCGCAGTTGAGCCTCCACCCAGTCGGCGGCGTCCCGGGAGCCCTGCGAGCCGGGCGAGCGGTCCGGGAAGCGGGTGGTCAGCACGTCGGTGAACTGCCGCGCCGTCGTCGCGTCGAAGAACGGGCCGAGCCGGGGGTCGGGCAGCGGGTCGGGGCGTCCGACGCTGAAAGCGGCGACGAGGAGGGGGACGGCGACCGCGAGCCACGCGGCGCGGTAGATGCGCGTCGAGACCGGCCGCTCGAGGGACCCGCGCCGCGGTCGCCGGCGTGGCGCTTCTGCGGCCATGAGCGGGCTCAGTGTAGTCGAGGCCGCAGTCGTCCCTATCCTTATTCGGGCGATGGAACGGCGGCTCACGGTACTGCTCGTGGACGACGAGGAGTCGGTGCAGAAGCTTCTGAGCTACCCGCTCGAGCGCGAGGGCTACCGGGTCGTGCAGGCACGCGACGGGGAGGAGGCGCTCGAGCGCTACCGCGCCGAGCGGGTCGACCTCGTCATCCTCGACCTCATGCTCCCGCGTCTGGACGGCCTCGCGGTCTGCCGGCAGCTCCGCGAGGAGCGGAGCGCGGTTCCCATCGTCATGCTCACCGCGCGCGGGGACGAGGGCGACAAGGTGCTCGGTCTCGAGCTCGGAGCCGACGACTACATCACGAAGCCGTTCTCGATCCGCGAGTTCATGAGCCGCGTGCGTGCGCTCCTGCGCCGCGCGCAGCTTCCGCCCCTCGACGCGCGGGAGGAGATCGTCGAGGTGGACGGCCTCCGCATCGACACGGCGCGCCGCACCGTCGACCGCGAGGGGAAGCCGGTGCAGCTCACGTACCTCGAGTTCGAGCTCCTGCGCACGCTCGCGGCGAACCCCGGCCGCGTTTTCACGCGAAAAGCGTTGCTCGACGACCTCTGGGGCGGGTCGGAGTTCCGCGACCCGCGCACGATCGACGTGCACGTCCGCCACCTGCGCGAGAAGATCGAGCGCGATCCGGCCGAGCCGGAGTTCATCTTCACCGTGCGCGGCGTCGGCTACCGCTTCCGGGAGTCGCGGTGAGAAAGCCGCCCCTGCTGAGCCTGAGCGTCAAGGTCGGGCTCATCCTCTTCGTCGTCGTCGCGGGCGCGCTCGCGATCGTCTACGCGGCCGTCGTGCCGCAGCTCGAGTCCCGCGTCGTGGACGCCAAGCTCGAGGAGCTGCAGAAGTCGGCACCGGCGGTGGCGCGGGAGATCGACAGTCAGGAGGACGCGCTCGCGAGCGAGGACACGGTGCGGTCGCTCGGCGAGAGCCTCAACACGCGCATCGTGCTGCTCTTCCAGCTGACGGACGACCAGCTGCAGATCTTCGCGGACTCGCGCCAGTTCGAGTCCGAGGACGTCTCTCAGAGCCCGCCCGCAGTGCGCACCGTCGAGACGAGGCGCGTCAGCTCCGAGCGCGTGGAGCGGGACGGCGTCGAGTACGCGGAAGTCGCCTACCCGCTCTCAGGCGGCGCGATCGTCCTCCTCTCCGCGTCGCTCCAGGACGCGCTCGCGAACGTGCGCCTCGTCCGCCGGACCCTCCTCATAGCGGGCGCGGCGGCGCTCGTGATCTCCTGGTTCGCGGGCTACCTGATCGCCTGGAGCTTCACGCGGCGGATCCGCCGTCTGGAGGGCGCGGCTGAGCGGCTGGCCGGCGGGGACTTCGAGACGCCCGTCGTGGACACGGGGCGGGACGAGGTCGGGCAGCTCGCCGACGCGTTCGACTCCATGCGCGCCCGTCTCGCCGTGCTCGACCGGGCGCGGGGCGAGTTCATCGCGAACGCCTCGCACGAGCTGCGGACGCCGCTCTTCTCGCTCGGCGGCTTCGTCGAGCTCCTGGCCGACGGGGACATGGACGCGGAGGTGCGACGCGACTTCCTCGGCGAGATGCGCGGACAGATCGAGCGCCTCACCCGGCTCGCCACCGACCTGCTCGACCTCTCGCGCCTCGACGCCGGGCAGCTCCAGGTCGAGTCGATGCCCTTCGACCTCGCCGCCAGCGCACGGCTCGTCGCCGACGAGTTCCGGGCCGTTGCCGACGCCGATGACCACGAGCTCCGCGTGGACGCCGCGTTGCCCGTCGAGGCGCTCGGCGACGAGGTGCGCGTGCAGCAGATCGTGCGCGCGCTCGTCGAGAACGCGCTGCGACACACGCCGCCGGGCACCCCGGTCGACCTGGAGGTCGCGCACCGGGACGGGAGCGGCGCGCTCGAGGTGCGCGACGCAGGACCCGGGATCCAGGCCGACGAGCAGGGGCACGTGTTCCAGCGCTTCTACCGCGCCGCCGGTGGGAAGGCGTCCGGGAGCGGGCTCGGGCTGGCGATCGCGCGGGAGCTCGCCATGCGGATGGGCGGATCGATCGAGCTCGAGTCCCGCCCGGGCGACACGGTCTTCACGCTTCTCCTCCCGCTGGCCGGCGACGCGACGTTTTCACGTGAAGCGCCGCCCGAGGCTCCGAAGCCCGTGCTGGGCCCCACCAAGTAACACTCTGTTACTTGGTCATGTGCCAACCCGCACATGAATCTCGGGTGCCGCCCACCTCGCGCCGACGTCACTACGATGAGCGGACGTGGGCCGCTCGGGCGTGATCCTGATCGTCGTTCTCGCCGCCGTGGTCGGCGGGACCGCTGCGCTCGGCCTCGGCAAGGCGGTCGGTTGGGTGGACGGCGGCGACCCCGGCACGGCCACGGTGCTCGTCCCGACGCCGGACGGCGCCACTCCCGCCGCCGAGCGGGTGGAGGGCGACGCCGCCCGGCCCCTCGACGCGACCGGCTTCGACGCGAGCGAGATCTACCGCAAGCGCGCGAGCGGCGTGGTCACGATCTTCGCGCTGTTCGGCGGGGAACAGGAGGTGGGTGCGGCGGCGCAGGGCTCCGGCTTCGTCGTCTCCGAGGACGGCTACGTCCTCACGAACTCGCACGTCATCACGACGGCCGGGGAGGGCGACGCGACAGAGCCGCCTGAGGCGGCCGGCACCGTGTACGTCCAGTTTCGCGACGGGGAGCGGGTTCCGGCCGAGATCGTCGGCTGGGACGTCTACGACGACGTGGGCCTGCTCAAGGTCGACCCGGAAGACCATCCCGTCGATCCGGTCCCGCTCGGCGACTCCGCCGACGTCGTCGTGGGCGAGCCCGTGGCGGCGATCGGGAGCCCGTTCGGACAAGAGAGCTCGCTCAGCGTCGGCGTCGTCTCGGCGACGGAACGCTCCATCAACTCGCTCACCTCGCGCTACAACCTCGTGGACGCGATCCAGACCGACGCGCCCATCAACCGCGGCAACTCGGGCGGTCCCATGTTCGACGCGCGCGGGCGGGTGATCGGGATCAACGCGCAGATCCGCAGCGAGTCGGGCACGGCCGAGGGAGTCGGGTTCGCCGTCCCCATCAACGCCGCGCGCCGCTCCATGGAGCAGCTCATCCAGAGTGGGCGCGTGCGCTATGCATGGCTCGGCGTGACGACCCAGACGGTTACGCCCCGGATGGCCGAGAAGCTCGGGTTCGGGGCCGACACCGGGGCGGCCGTCCAGGAGGTCGTCGACGACAGCCCGGCCGACCGCGCGGGGCTACGCGGCGGCGGGCGGCAGCGGGAGTTCGAGGGCGTCGCGATCCAGCAGGGCGGCGATCTCATCGTGGCCATCGACGGGACGGCGGTCGAGTCGGCGGAGGACGTCGTCCGCGCGATCACCCAACGCCTGCTGCCCGGCCAGGAGGTCGAGCTCACGATCCTGCGCGGGAACCTCCAGCGCACGGTGACCATCGTGCTCGGCGAGCGTCCGGCCACGCCGCCGCGGCTCAACTAGCCGGGCGCGCTCACGGGTCAACCGCCCGCGTCACTAGACTCGGGCGCCATGCGGCCCAGCGAGGATCTCGTCCTCCTCGGGGACAACCTCGAGCTCCTTCCGGACTTCGACGACGAGAGCTTCCAGCTCGTCTACGCCGACCCCCCCTTCAACACGGGCCGCCGGCAGCGGCGGCTGACGCTCGCGACCGCGGCGGACGGGAACGGCGACCGGGTCGGCTTTGGAGGGCGGCGCTACGCCACGTCGGTCCTCGGCGAGTCCTCCTACGCCGACTCCTTCGACGACTACCTCGGCTTCCTCGAGCCTCGCCTCCGCGAGCTGCGCCGCGTGCTCGCGCCGACCGGGACGCTCTACCTCCATCTGGACTACCGCGAGGCACACTACGCCAAGGTCCTCCTGGACGACCTCTTCGGCCGCGACTGCTTCCTGAACGAGATCGTCTGGGCCTACGACTACGGGGCGCGCCCGCGCCGCCGCTGGCCGGCCAAGCACGACACGATCCTCGTCTATGTCCGCGACCCGGAGCGATACCGGTTCGACGCCGAGGCGGTGGAGCGCGAGCCGTACATGGCGCCCGGGCTCGTGACCGCCGAGAAAGCCGCGCGGGGAAAGCTGCCGACGGACGTCTGGTGGCACACGATCGTCTCGCCGACCGGGCGGGAGAAGACCGGCTACCCGACGCAGAAGCCGGAGGGCGTCGTGCGCCGGATGGTGCAGGCCTCGTCGAAGCCCGGAGACTGGTGCCTCGACCCCTTCGCAGGCAGCGGGACGCTCGGCGCCGTTTGCGCGGCGCTGGGGCGGCGCTTCGTCCTCATGGACTCCAATCCCACCGCGGTCGCGGCCGCCGAGGAGCGCCTCGCAGTTTCGGCGGGCCGGACCGCGGGTAGAGGCCGCGACGAGGCAAGGCTCTCGTGCGAAGACCGCTAGATTTCGCCGGGATCGCCTCGCGGCTGCGGCAAATCCACGCGTGACGGACGACAACGGCAACTCGGCAAAGGTGGTCTCGCTCGTGATTCCGGCGAAGGCCGAGTACATCGCGCTCGGACGTCTCGCCCTGACCGGGATCCTCCGGCCCCTCGCCGTCGAGGCGGAGCTCGTGGCCGACGTGAAGCTTGCCCTCACCGAGGCGTGCTCGAACTCGATCCGCCATGCCTACGCGGACGGGGGCGCCGGCGCGGTCGAGATCCGCTACGAGCTGACGGACGACCGGTTGGCGATCGAGGTCTCCGACGAGGGCGGCGGCTTCGACCCGGAGGCTCTCCACGCGGGCGCGCCCGAGCTCGACGAGGGTGGGCTCGGGATCGCGATCATCAGGGCGGTCACGGACGAGCTCGAGATCGGCCCGCGCGCGGCCGGGCCCGGATCCTGCCTCCGCTTCATCAAGTATCTGGGCTGAGCCCGCTGCCGCGAGCGGTATCCTCCGCCGCCGTGCAGCTACAGCACGTCAACGTCGGCTCGAAGGTCCTCGGCGACTACGGCTCGCTCGCGACGCGGGGGCTCATGGGCCAGATCCGCGAGCTCGCGGAGCCGCTCGCCGGCAAGCGCGTGCTGCACCTGTCCGCGACGGCGTTCGGCGGTGGCGTCGCCGAGATTCTCTACACGCTCGTGCCGCTCATGCGGGACGCCGGGCTCGACGCGGAGTGGCGGATCATCTACGGACAGGACGAGTTCTTCGACGTCACGAAGACGATCCACAATGCTCTCCAGGGCGACCCGAGCGGCCTCTCCGAGGAGCAGCAGGAGACGTTCCGCCGGTACAACCGCCTGAACGCGGAGGCGCTCGACGGTTCGTACGACTTCGTGATCGTCCACGATCCGCAGCCCGCGGCCGTGCTCGAGCACGCGCGCGAGGCGGGACGCCGCTGGATCTGGCGTTGCCACATCGACCTGTCGACGCCCAACCGCCAGGTGCTGGACTTCCTGCTCCCCTCGCTCGCGCACTACGACGCGGCCGTCTTCCACCGTCGGGGTTACGTCCCGGCCGCGGGGAACCTGCCGCCTTCCTACATCTGGCCGCCGGCCATCGATCCCCTGGCCCCGAAGAACATGGCGCTCTCGCCCGAGGATGCCGCGTACATCCTCGACCAATTCGGGATCGACGTCGACCGTCCGCTCGTCACGCAGGTCTCGCGCTTCGACCCGTGGAAGGACCCGCTCGGCGTCATCGAGGCGTGGCGGATCCTGCGGCGCAAGCACCCCAGGGTCCAGCTCGGGCTCGTCGGCTCGATGGCGCACGACGACCCGGAGGGCTGGGACTACTACAACCGCACCGTGACCGCCGCCGACGGCGATCCCGACATCTTCATCCTCTCGAACCTGAACAACGTCGGCTCGGTCGAGGTGAACGCGTTCCAGGTGCACTCGGCCGCGCTCCTGCAGAAGTCCGTGCGCGAGGGCTTCGGCCTCACCGTGACGGAGGCGCTCTGGAAGACGCGACCCACCGTCGCGGGCCGCGTCGGCGGGATCGTCGACCAGATCGAGGACGGCGAGACGGGCTACCTCGTCGACTCCGTGCAGGAGTGCGCCCAGGCCACGGAGCGCATCCTCGACGACCCCGCCACCGCCCGGAGCATGGCGCTGCGCGGCAAGGAGCACGTGCGCCGGCACTTCCTCGCCCCGCGTCTCCTGCGCGACTGGCTCGCGCTCTTCAATGAGCTCGACGGCAACCACACCGCCGACGCCGAGCTCGTCACGGCCCTGCGGGCCGTCTGACGCGCCGACGGTAGGGTGTCCCGCATGGCGGGCCGGCGCAAGCTGATCGTCGTCTCGAATCGCGGCCCGGTCGTCCACGACCGCGACGCCGGCGGGGCCCGCGTGGCCAGGCGAGGCGGCGGCGGTCTCGTCACCGGCCTCCGCAGCCTCGTCGAGCACCACGACGTGACGTGGATCGCAAGCGCCATGTCCGCCGAGGACAAGAACGTCGCCGAGGAGGCGGGCGGCGAGCCGGTCCCCGAGACGGCCAGGAGCGGCGCCCCGTACCGGCTCCGCTTCGTCGTCCACGACCCGAGCGCCTACGACTGGTACTACAACGTCGTCGCGAACCCGATGCTCTGGTTCGTCCACCACTACCTGTGGGGGCTCGCGACCGTGCCCGACGTCGACCACGGACTGCACCACGCGTGGAACGAGGGCTACGTCTCCGTCAACCGCAACTTCGCGGACGCGGTCGTGGCGGAGCTCGAGCGGGAGCCGGACGCGGCCGTGTTCTTCCACGACTACCACCTCTACGTGGCGCCCGCGCTGGTGCGGGAGAGCATGCCGGAGGCGCTCCTCGCCCATTTCGTCCACGTCCCGTGGTCGATGCCCGAGTACTGGCGCGTTCTCCCCGAGCCGATTCGTCGCGCGGTGCACGAGGGGCTGCTCTCGAGCGACGTCGTCAGCTTCCACACCAACCGGTGGCGCACGAACTTCCTGCGGAGCTGCGAGGACATCCTCGACGTCGAGGTGGACTGGACGGCGAAGGAGATTCCCGTGGGCGACCGCGTCGCCGCCGTGCGCGCGCGGCCGATCTCCGTCGATCCCGAGGAGTTCGACGAGGTGGCGGCGACCCCGCTCGTGCAAGCCCAGGAGGAGGCGATCGCCGCGTCACGCCCGGAGACGCTCATCCTGCGGGTCGACCGCACGGATCCCTCGAAGAACATCGTGCGGGGATTCCGAGCGTACGAGCTCTACCTCGACGCGCACCCCGAGATGCACGGCCGTGTACAGATGCTCGCGCTCCTCGATCCTTCGCGCCAGGACATCCCCGAGTACGCGGAGTACCTCGGCGCCGTCCAGCGCGCGGCCCGGGCCGTCAACGACCGCTTCCAGCAGGAGGGCTGGATCCCGCTCGACCTGCAGATCCAGGACAACTTTCCGCAGGCGGTCGCGGCCTACAAGCAGTACGACGTGCTGCTCGTGAACGCGATCTTCGACGGCATGAACCTCGTGGCGAAGGAGGCGCCGCTCGTGAACACGCGTGGCGGCGTGCTCATCCTCTCCGAGAACGCCGGCGCGCACGAGGAGCTCGGCGAGTGGGCGCTGACCGTGAACCCGTTCGATATCGCGGGCCAGGCCGGTGCGCTCCACGCCGCCGTCACGATGGCCGAGGACGAGCGGCGGCGCCGGCTCGAGGCGATCGTCGGCTACGTCCGTGAGCACGACATCGCCGGCTGGATCGACGCGCAGCTCGCCGACCTCGACGAGGCGCGGGCGCGCCTCGGTACCCCGCTCTCCGCCTAACATTCCAGCGTGACCGGCGACGAGCTCAGCCACGTCGACGAGACGGGGGCCGTCCGGATGGTGGACGTGGGCGCCAAGCCACAGGCGCGCCGCCGCGCGGTGGCCCGCGCCTTCGTCCGCATGCGCCCCGAGACCGTCGCGCGGCTCCACGACCTCCCGAAGGGCGACGCCCTCGCGACGGCGCGGCTCGCCGGAATCATGGCGGCCAAGCGGACCGCCGAGCTGATCCCACTCTGCCATCCGCTCCCGCTCACCCACGTCGACGTGCGCCTCGAGGTGGAGGACGTGGGCGTGTCGGTCGAGGCGGTCGCCGAGACGACCGCGCAGACCGGCGTCGAGATGGAGGCGCTCACGGCGGCGGCGGTGGCGGCGCTCACGGTCTACGACATGACGAAGGCCGTGGACAAGGAGATGGTGGTCGAGGACGTCCGGCTGCTCGAGAAGACGAAGGAGGTCGTCGAGTGAGGGCGGCCGTCCTGACCGTCTCCGACGGCGTCTCGGCCGGCGAGCGCGAGGACCGAAGCGGCGACCTCCTCGCCGAGCTCCTCTCCGCCGAGGGCTACGAGGTCGAACGCCGCGTCGTCCCGGACGAGCGCGATCGGATCGAGGCCGCCATCGAGGACCTGTCGCGCGAGACCGCGCTCGTGCTCACGACCGGTGGGACCGGGCTCGGTCCACGGGACGTCACCCCCGAGGCGACGGTGGGCGTCCTCGATCGCCTGGCGCCGGGGATCGCGGAAGCCGTGCGCGCCGACTCGAGCGCCAAGACGCCGCACGGCCTCCTCTCGCGCGGCGTCGCCGGTGTCGCGAACTCCGCTCTCGTCGTGAATCTTCCGGGCTCCCCGGGAGGCGCGCGCGACGGCTTCGCGGTGCTTCGTCCCGCGCTCGGTCACGCGCTCGAGCTCCTCGCCGGCGAGCCCACGGCGCACAAGCAGACGTGATGCTGATGGCCGAGACGGCGCTGCACTATCCGCGGCTCTTCCTCTCGCTCGTCAAGTTCGAGCACACGATCTTCGCGCTGCCCTTCGCCTACATCGGCGCGTTCCTGGCCGTGGACGGGGTGCCGAGCGCCGCCGACCTGCTCTGGATCACCGTGGCGATGGTGGGCGCGCGCAGCCTGGCGATGGCGCTCAACCGCCTCATCGACGCGCGCATCGACGCGCGCAACCCGCGCACCGCCGGCCGGGAGCTGCCGCGCGGCGCGCTCCGGCCCTGGCACGTCGTCCTCTTCTCGCTGGGCTCGCTCGCCGTCTTCCTCGTGGCCGTCTTCCAGCTCGCGCCGATCGTCCGCTGGCTCTGGCCGATCCCGGTGCTCGCGTTCGTGGCCTATCCGTATCTCAAGCGGGTCACCTGGCTCTCGCACGCCTGGCTCGGCGCTGTCGACGGGCTCGCGCCGGTCGGTGCCTGGGCGGCGATCACGAACGAGCTGCCCTGGGCGGCCTGGCTGCTCGGCGCCGCCGTCGCCGTCTGGGTGGCGGGCTTCGACATCCTCTACGCACTCTTCGACCTCGACTTCGACCGCGCGCACGGACTCCATTCGCTGCCCGCGCGCTTCGGCCCGCGGGCCGCCTTCGCCGCGGCCCGCGCCTGCCACGTCGCCACGGTCGGCTTCCTCGTGCTCGCGGGGCTGGGCCTCGACGTCGACGTCCTCTACTGGCTCGGCGTCGCCGCCGTCGGCGCGCTGCTCGCCTACGAGCACTCGCTTGTCTCCCCGGCGGACACGCGCCGCCTCGACGCCGCCTTCTTCACGCTGAACGGCGTCATCAGCGTGACGTTCTTCGCCTTCGTCCTCGCGGACGTGGTCTGATGGCCGTCATCGCCGCGCGCGGCCTCGGCCGGAGCTTCGGGGAGAAGCGCGTCCTGCGCGACCTCGACCTCGACGTCGCCGAGCGGGAGCTCGTGCTCGTGACGGGCCCGAACGGCTCCGGGAAGTCGACGCTCCTCGCGCTCTGCGCCGGGTTGCTCGCCCCGACCGCCGGCGAGCTCGAGGTGGCCGTCGACCGGGGCCGCATCGGCTACCTGGCGCACGAGCCGCTCGTCTACCGCGAGCTCACCGCCCTGGAGAACCTCGACCTCTACGGCCAGCTCTACCGCGTGCCGGAGCGGCGAGAGCGGATCGGGATGCTGCTCGAGCGCTTCGGCCTCTGGGAGGCACGCCGCACCCCCGTCTCGTCCTTCTCGCGCGGGATGCAGCAGCGGCTCGCCCTCTGCCGGACGCTCCTGCACGACCCGGCGCTGCTCCTCCTCGACGAGCCCTACGCGGGGCTCGACGAGGCGGGCGCGGAGCTCCTCGACGGGGAGCTCGGGGCGCTCGCGGGCCGGCGGACGCTCCTCCTCGCCACGCACGACCCGGACCGAGTGGGCCGCCTGGCGACCGGCTCCCTCGCGCTCGCATGACGTATTTCGCCGACGTCGGCGCCCTGGCGCGGAAGGACCTCCTGCTCGAGCTCCGCTCGCGCGACACGCTGCCCGCGATGGTCCTCTTCGTCGTCTCGACGCTCGTCGTCTTCAACTTCTCCCTGCCCGCCGGCACCGGCGACCTCGCCGCGTACGGGCTCCTCTGGGTGGCGATCGTCTTCACCGCCATCCTCGGGCTCACGCGGGCCTTCGCGGCGGAGCGGGAGCAGCGCGTGCTCGACGGCCTCGTCCTCGCGCCGTGCGACCGGAGCGCGATCTGGCTCGGCAAGGGGATCGCCGTGCTCGCGTTCCTGGCGCTGGCCGAGGTAGTGGCGCTGCCCGCGTTCGGGCTCTTCTTCGAGCCGGTGACCTGGGAGCTGGTGGCCGCGGTCGCGCTCGCCGACATCGGGCTCGCCGCGGTCGGCACGCTGCTCGCCGCCATGGCGGCCGCGAGCCGGGCGCGCGAGCTCCTTCTGCCTCTCCTCTTCCTCCCGCTCGTCATCCCGATCGTGGTCGGCGGCGTCGGCGCCTCGATCGCGGACGACCCCGGACGCTACCTCGGCTTCCTCGGCCTCTACGACCTGATCTTTGCGATCCTGTCCTGGGCGAGCTTTGAGTACGTCGTTACGGAATAGCCCTGCGGTCGCGCTCGCCGCGGCCGCCTTCGCGCTGCTCCTCGTGGGGCTCGCGCTCGCCTTCTACTGGGTGCCGGACGCTCCGCTCGAGGGCTTCCGTCAGCGCATCTTCTACATCCACGTGCCCGTCGCCCTGACCGCGTACGCGTGCTTCGGCTGGGCCGCGTGGAAGGCGCTGCGGCTCCTCTCGACGCGCGACCAGCGCCACGACCTCGAGAGCTACACCGCGGTCCACATGGGCGTCATCTTCGGCATCCTTACGCTCGTCACGGGCTCCATCTGGGCGCGCACCTCCTGGGGCGTGTGGTGGAGCTGGGGCGAGCGCCAGCTCGTGCTCTTCCTCGTGCTCTTCCTCTTCTACTCGGCGTACTTCATGCTCCGCTACTCCGTCGAGCCGGGGCCGCGGCGGGCGAGCATGTCGGCGGTCTACGCCCTCTTCGGCGTCGTCCTCATCCCCGTCAGCTTCCTCGCCATCCGCCTCGCGGAGGGGCTGATCCACCCGGTCGTCTTCGACCGCGACATCGGCTCGAACCTGGCCGGGAGCCAGCTCCTCACCTTCGGCGTCTGCCTGGCCGGGACGCTCGCGCTCGCCGCGGCGCTCTACGCCAACGAGCTGACCGGCAAGCGGATCGACGCCAGCCTCCGCGAGCTCAGGGAGGCGCTCCAGTGACGTCCGCCGAGCGCTACGTCACGGCCGCCTACCTCGTCGTCCTCGGCGTCCTGCTCGCCTACCTCGTCATCTACGCGTTCAAGCTCTCGCGGCTCGAGCGCGAGGTCGGGGAGCTGGCGGAGCTCGCGCGGCGCCGGAGGGAGGACGCCGCGTAGTGGGCGAGGTCGCGCTCCTCCTCTTCTGGCCCGCGCTCGCGGGCTACGCCGAGGCCGCCGTCGCCTACGCGGGCGACACGGTGCGCCCGGGGCGGCTCGTGCGCTACGCGATCTGGGGCGTGCGTCTCGGCTGGCTCGCGCAGACGGCGCTCCTCGTCGCGCAGGCCGCGGACGCCGACGGCTTCCCCTGGGGAACCTGGGCGGGCTCCCTGAACCTCTTCGTGTGGATGTGCGTCGGCGCCTACCTCATCTGGGGCTGCCGCGCGCCGTTTCGGCTGCTCGGCCTCGTCGTCATGCCGCTCGCGGCGCTCCTCCTTGTGCTCGCCTGGGCGGCCGGAGGCATCGGCGAGCCGGCGCGCAGCGAGTTCGGCGACGTCTTCCTCGCGTTCCACGTGGGGCTGATCCTCGCCGCGTTCGCCGGCTTCACGCTCGCGGCGGCGCTCGCCGCCCTCTACCTCGTGCAGGAGCGGCGCCTGAAGCGGCGCGCGCCCGGCGTCCTCCGCCTGCGCTTCCCGTCGCTCGAGACCCTCGACTCGCTCACGGTGCGCACGGTCGCCGTCGCGCTCCCGGCCCTGACGGTCGGGATCGGGATCGGGCTCGCGCGCCTCCAGTCCGAAGGCGGCGGTTTCGACGCGATCATGGGCGTCACCCTGCTCACGTGGGTCGTCTACGCCGGCTTCCTCGTGCTGCGCTGGGAGGCCGGCTGGCGCGGCCGGCGCGCCGCCTACCTCGCCCTCGCCGGCTTCCTGCTCGTCGTCCTCGTCCGCCTCGTGCTCACCCCCTTCCTGCACTTCTGATGCGCCTGCTCCTTGTCGGCACCTCGTACCAGCGCGCCCCCGTCGAGCTGCGGGAGCTGCTCGCCTACGACCGCGACCTGCGGCGCCGGGCCCTGGAGCGGCTCGCCGCGGGCGGCACGGAGGCGGCGGTGCTCTCGACCTGCAACCGCACGGAGGTCTACGCAGTCGACGCCGAGCCCGAGACCCTGGAGGAGCGCATCTACGGAGAGCTCTCGGCGCTCTCGGGGCTCTCGCACTCCGAGCTGGCCCCGGCGCTCTACACGGTCGGCGACGAGGCGGCGGCGCTCCACCTCTTCCGCGTCGCCGCCGGCCTCGACTCGATGGTGCCCGGGGAGGCGCAGATCCTCGGCCAGGTACGCGAGGCCTACCACGCCGCCCGGGAGGCCCGCACGACCGGGCCGATCCTCCACAGGCTGTTCCGGCAGGCGCTCCGCGTCGGCAAGCGCGTCCGGACGGAGACGGCGATCGGCGAGAACCCCGCCTCCGTCTCCTCGGCGGCGGCCGAGCTCGCCGAGCGGGTCTTCGAGGGCCTCGCGGGCCGGCGGATCCTCCTGCTCGGCGCGGGGAAGACGGCCGACCTGACCGCTGCGAACCTCATCTCCCGGGGCGTCGAGGAGATCGTCGTCGCGAACCGCTCCCGCGAGCGGGCGGTGGCGCTGGCGCGCCGTTTCGACGGCCGCGCGGTCGGGCTCGACGCCGTGGAGGAGGAGCTCGACCGGGTCGACGTGGTGGTCGCCTCGACGAGCTCCCAGGGGCTCGTGCTCGCCGCGCCCCAGGTGGAGCGCGCGATGAAGCGCCGCCGGGGACGGCCAGTCTTCTTCATCGACATCGCCGTGCCGCGCGACCTCGATCCGGACATCAACGACCTCGAGGGCTGCTATCTCTACGACATCGACGATCTCGAGCGGGTCGTCGCCGAGAGCGTCGCGGGCCGGCGCGAGGAGGCCGTACGCGCCGAGGCGATCGCGAGCGAGGAGGCCGACGGCTTCCGCGCCTGGCAGCTCTCGCTCGACGTCGTGCCGGCGATCGCCTCGCTCCGGGCCCGGGCCGAGTCGATCCGGCAGGCGGAGCTCGAGCGGGCCGAGGGGCGGCTCGCCTCGCTCTCGCCGAGCCAGCGGCGGGCCGTCGAGGCGCTCACGAGCCAGATCGTGGCGAAGCTCCTGCACCAGCCCACGGTGCGCATGAAGGAGGCCGCGGCGGCGGCCGACGGCGTCCTCTACGCCGACGCGGTCAGGCACCTCTTCGGGCTCGGAGACGATGATCCGGCTCGGGACGCGCGGCAGTAGGCTCGCCCTGACGCAGGCCGAGCTCGCCGCCGACCGGCTGCGGGCGGCGAGCCCGGACGCGGACGTCGCCATCGTCCCGATGACGACCGCGGGCGACCGCGACCGTTCGCGGCCGTTCGGCGAGATCGGCGAGCGCGGCGTCTTCGTCAAGGAGATCGAGGAGGCTCTGCTCGCCGGCCGCCTGGACGTTGCGATCCACTCCGCCAAGGACATGACCTCGACGGCCGTGGACGGGCTCGCCGTCGGCGCCTACCTCCCACGGGAGGATTCTCGCGACGCCCTCTGCGGCGCGGACCTCCTGCAGTCCGGGATGCGGATCGGGACGGCCTCCGCGCGCCGCCGCGCGCAGCTCCTGGCCCTCGAGCCCGAGCTCTCCGTCGAGCCGCTGCGCGGCAACATCGACACGCGGCTGCGGAAGATGGGGGAGCGGGGCCTCGACGCGATCGTGCTCGCCGCGGCCGGGCTCGACCGGCTCGGCCTGGAGGCCGAGATCGGCCTCCGCCTGCCCGTGGAGGACCTGCTGCCCGAGGCCGGCCAGGGCGCCGTCGCGCTCCAGGTGCGTGCGGGCGAGGAAGCGCTGGTCGCCGTCCTCGACGACCCGGAGACGCGCCGGCGCGTCGAGGCCGAGCGCGCCTGTGTGGCGCGGATCGGAGCCGGCTGCCTCGCGCCGGTCGCCGCGCACCACGACGGCCGGACGCTGAGTGCGCTCGTCGCCGACGAGGACGGCCGCTGGATCGAGCGGCGGAGCGGCGACGATCCCGCTGCGCTCGCGGACGAGCTGCTGGCCGCCGCCGCCCTGCGGGCATGAAGGTCGTCCTCACGGCGACCGAGGCCTTCGCGGGGCCTTTGTCCGAGGCGCTCGCCGCAGCGGGCTTCGAGGTCGAGACATGCCCCCTGGTCGCCGTCGAGCCCCTGCCGGGGCCGCCGCTGCGCGCAGCGGAGTACGACTGGCTCCTGCTGACGAGCCGGAACGCGGTCGGGCCG
>JBOHAK010000238.1:0-4009 GCA_050697795.1 Gaiellaceae bacterium | reverse complement strand
AGCCGGCGGCGTCCCCGAGCGGCGCCGGCGGCCAGACGAGCAGGCCGCCCAGGCGGCGGCGGCGGGCGGGCGGCTCCCAGCCGGTCAGCTCGACCCGCAGCGCACGGCGGGCGCGAAAGAGAAGCGTCTCGACGGCCGGGACGGTCAGGTCGAGGGTGGCGGCGATCTCGGCGTACGAGCGGCCCGCGATCTCCCGTAGGACGAGCGCCTTCCGCTGACTCGGGGTGAGGCGCGCGAAGGCCTGCCGGATCTCGACGGCCGACGGGCCGGTCTCGTCCGGTGCGACGAGGAGCTCGGCCTGGAGCTCGACCTCGCGCGGCCCGAGCGCGCGGGTGCGGTACCGGCGTCGCACCGCGTTCTGGGCGATCGTCAGGAGCCAGGCACGCGGCCGGATCGGTTCGTCGCCGCGCTGCAAGGCGCGGTACGCGTCGAGGAAGGCGATCTGCGTCACGTCCTCGGCCTCCTCGGCGTCCCGGACGTCGCGCAAGACCGCGCGGTAGACATCGCGCCTGTGCCGCCGGTACAGGCGCTCGAACTCACGTTCGAGCCGAAGTCTCCGCAGAGGCGCCGCCATCCCAAGACGATGCCCCGAATCGCGAATTTGTCACCATCCGCGCAAGTTTCGAGACCTCGCGCGACTCTCTTCAAGGGAACGGCCCGGACTGAGCTCACGCCGGCTTGCGGCTCCGGCGGGGGCTCGTCCGGGCCGCTGCCGCGTAGACCCACGGCGTGCCCTACGCGGTCGTCGACGTCGCCGTCTACTCGAGCCAGCCGGGGACGAGGCCGTCGAGGCGCTCGCGCTCCTCGTCTGTGAGCCCGCGCAGCGGCGCGCGCACCTCTTCGCGCACGGGGACGCCGCGCAGCGCGAGGACCCGCTTGAGGGCGGCGTGGCGCGGAAAAGCCTCGAGCCCGTCGCGGAGCTCTCCGAGCCGTGCGCTCCGGTCGGCGCCCGGCTCGCGCACGGCCGCAGCGACCAGCTCCGGGAACGCCGTCGCGAGCGCCGACACCGACCCCCGCGCGCCGCTGCGCATGCCCGCGCCGATCAGGCTCTCGGCGCCGACGAAGACGTCGAGGCCCTCGATCAGGTAGGGCTCCAGGCGCTCGAAGGGCGCGTCCGAGACCTTCATCCCGGCGAGGTTCGGCGCCACCTCGCGGAGGCGCTCGACGACGCGCACGGGCACCGCGTAGCCGCTGACGCGCGCGAACTCGTAGACGTAGAAGGGCGTCGGGGCGCAGGCCTCGGCGGCGGCACGGAAGTGCGCCAGGAGCGCCTCGTCGTCGAGCTGGAAGTACGGCGGCCCGATAACCGCGACCGCGGTGGCCCCGGCGGCGGCCGCGTGCTCGGCGAGGGCGACCGTGTCGGCCGTCGTCTGCGCGCCGCAGTGGACGGCCACGTCCAGCCGCCCCGCGCAGGCCTCCAGGAAGAGGTCGGCGACACGCCTGCGCTCGGCGACCGAGAGGAGGATCCCCTCGCCCGTCGTCCCCATCGCCAGGATTCCGTCGAGACGGCCCCCCGCGAGGAAGTCCGCCAGCGGGCCGAAGGCGTCCTCGTCCAGCTCCGCCCCGCCGTCGCGAAGCGGCGTCACCGCCGCTGCCAGGGCGCCCTCGATCATGGCGCAACCATAGAGCTCCTTTCGAAATGAAGCCCGGTGCCGCCGGACCGCGCTGGACGGCGCGATGCTGCGTCCTCGGTCGCGCACGTACGCGCACTCCCTGCGTCCTTGCCCCGCACTCGCCCAGCACACCCCGGCGGCGACACATCATTCCGAAATGAGCTCTTATGCTGCGCGGCGATGAGCGCGCTCTCAATCGCGCGGGACGGGCCCGTCCTCCGGGTCACGCTGGCCAGGCCGGAGCGCCGGAACGCCTTCGACGCCGGCCTGATCGCCGAGCTCACCGCGGCGTTCGCCGACGTGGGCGACGCGCGCGCGGTCGTCCTCGCCGGCGACGGGCCGAGCTTCTGCGCCGGCGCGGACGTCGAGTGGCAGCGCGCCTCGATCGACCTCACCTACGACGAGAACGTCGAGGACGCCCTGCGGCTCTACCGCATGCTCGAGACGATCGACGAGTGCCCCGCCCCGGTCGTCGCCCGCGTGCAGGGGTTCGCGCTCGGCGGGGGTTCCGGCGTCGTGGCGTGCGCGGACGTCGTCGTCGCGGGGGACGACGCCGTCTTCGGGTTCACGGAGGTGCGGCTCGGGATCGTCCCGGCCGTCATCTCTCCGTTCGTCCTCGCCCGCATCGGCCCGGGCGCGGCGCGGCGCTATTTTCTGACGGGCGAGCGCTTCGGCGCCGACGTCGCGCGGCGGATCGGGCTCGTCGACGAGGTCGCGGACGACCTCGACGCCGCTCTCGAGCGCGCCGTCGGGCACCTGCTCGCGGGCGGCCCGGAGGCGGTGCGCGCGGCGAAGCGCCTCGTCCGCGAGCACCCGCAGGGACGGGACACGGCGACGCTCGCCGCCGGTCTCCGCACGAGCCCGGAGGGCCAGGAGGGCCTACGCGCGTTCCTGGACAAGCGCCCGGCACGGCTGCCCGACGGCGGCGAATGGGGCGTGTTCGCAGGGAAGCGCGAGCCCGGGTAGCCCCTGGCTGCCCGGGCGTCGCAACTCCCGCGTTCCTAGCTCTCGTACTCGATCGAGACAAGGAAGCCGAACGCCCACAGCCACACGAGGACGAGCACCGCCAGGAGCGCCAGGAGCGTCCACCAGGGGTGGGATCTGATCCACGTCACGGCCTGTGCCCCCTTCATCTACCCGGTGCCCGAGGTCTTCGTCCAGGAGCCGTTGCCGAGCACCTTGAGCTGCAGCCAGGGGTAGTCGTGGACGATGCAGCCGCTGACGACGGTGCAGGCGGCGTAGTGGCCCTGCGTGCCGACCGTGTACGACCACTTGCCCGCGCCGCCCGCCGACCACTTGGAGACGTGGCCCTTGAACTCCCAGCCGGGGCCGGTGCCGTTGTTTCTGCGCAGGTAGTCGTACAGCGAGTTCACCCGCGCGCCGTTGTGGCAGAAGCCCTGCCGCTGGTAGTACGACCACAGCGTCCACACCCCGTTCGTCTTCCTTCTCGTCACCGAGACCCGCTTGCACCTCGTCGGGTAGGCGAACGCGGCCGCCGTCGCGGCGTCCGTCTCTTCCACCCAGGCGGTCTCGACCACGCTCCCGTCCGCCGAGTACTCCAGCTCCACCCCTGACGTCACGACCTGCGACGTGTCGGCGGCCGCCGATGGGTCGGTGTTCGTCGGGCCGGCGGCGTAGGCGGGCGCGGCGGCGAGCATGATGAGCAAGAGCGGCAAGACACCGCGCACTAGCGAGACGAGCGTTGCAGGCACGTCAACCTCCTCTACTCGGGAACGTCAGGCGAGGCTGCGGGCGTGCGCCGCTCGAGTTCGGTTTCGTCTCAGGATACTCCTCGGTTGCCCTGTCCGACAACGGCTTTTTCGACCACGTCTCGAACGGCCCGGGCCGCCCCAGGCACTAAGCTGCGCACGCCCCGCGTAGGCACAGCGACATGGCCGCATGGCGATCCGGAAGCTCCTCGTAGCGAACCGCGGCGAGATCGCCGCGCGGGTGTTCCGCACGTGCCGGCGCCTCGGGATCGGGACGGTGGCCGTCCACGCGCCGGACGACGAGGGCGCCTTCCACACGCGGCAGGCGGACGAGGCAGTGCCCGTCTCCGGCTACCTCGTCGCCGAGGACCTCGTCCGGGCCGCGAGGGAGACGGGCGCCGACGCCATCCACCCGGGCTACGGCTTCCTCGCGGAGAACGGCGACTTCGCGGAGGCGGTCGGCGCCGCGGGGCTCGTCTTCGTCGGGCCGCCGCCGGAGGCGATCCGAGCTGCCGGCGACAAGCTCGAGGCGAAGCGGCTCGCGCGCGAGGCCGGCGTCCCGGTCGTCGAGACCGGCGAGGCGGGCGAGCTCGGCTACCCGCTGATCGTCAAGGCCGCGGCCGGCGGCGGCGGCCGGGGGATGCGGGTCGTCCGCTCGCCCGAGGAGCTGGACGAGGCGCTCGCGGC
>JBOHAK010000237.1:0-3090 GCA_050697795.1 Gaiellaceae bacterium | reverse complement strand
GGAGTACACCGCGGTCCCGGTCACGCTCGGGATCCTCGTCGTCGTCTTCGGCGCGCTCGTGGCCGCCGCGATCCCGCTGCTGGTCGGGCTCTCCGCCGTGCTCGCGGCGATCGGGCTGCTCGCGCTCCCCAGCCGGCTCTTCGCCATGGACGAGGCCGCCAACTCTGTCGTCTTGCTGATCGGGCTCGCGGTCAGCGTCGACTACTCGCTCTTCTACCTCAAGCGGGAGCGGGAGGAGCGCGCCGCCGGCAAGGGCGAGCCGGCCGCGCTCGCCGCCTCCGCCGCGACCTCCGGGCGGGCGATCCTGATCTCCGGGCTGACGGTGATCGCCGCCGTCGCGGGTATGTTCTTCGGCGGCTCGGCGATCTGGACGTCGGTCGCGATCGGGACGATCCTCGTCGTCGCGATCGCCGTCGTCGGCTCGCTGACGGTGCTGCCGGCGACGCTGAGCTGGCTCGGCCCCCGGGTCGAGAAGGGGCGGATCCCCCTCCTCTCCCGCCGGCGCGGCCGGGGGGAGGCACGCGTCTGGGGCGACATCGTCGACCGCGTCCTACGGCGTCCCGCCGTGTCTGCCGCCCTCGCCGGCGGGCTGCTCCTCGCCCTCGCCGTGCCGACTGTCTTCATGCGCACGGCCGACACGGGCATCGACGCGCTGCCGCGCTCGCTCGAGATCGTCCGGACCTACGAGCGCCTCCAGGCCGCCTTCCCCGGCGGCCCGCTGCCTGCGATCGTGGCGATCGAGGCGCCGGACGTGGCGGCTCCGGACGTGCGCGCCGCCATCGCCCGCCTCCGTGCCGACGCCGTGGCGACCGGCCTGATGGCCGAGCCGGTCACCGTGCGGTCGAGCGATGACGGACGCGTCGCGCTCGTCTCCGTCCCGCTCGCCGGGAGCGGCTACGACGAGCCGTCGGCGGCCGCGCTCGCGGCGCTCCGCGACGACGTGATCCCCGCGACGGTCGGCTCGCTCGCCGGCGTCGAGGCTGCGGTCACCGGGCCGACCGCGGTCTCCGAGGACTTCAAGGCGCTGATGCGCGAGCGGATGCCGCTGGCGATGGGCTTCGTGCTCGTCTTCGCGTTCGGGCTGCTGCTCGTCGCCTTCCGTTCGCTCGTGATCGCGGCCAAGGCCGTGCTCCTCAACCTGCTCTCGGTCGGCGCCGCCTACGGGCTGCTCGTGGCGCTCTTCCAGTGGGGCTGGGGCGAGCGCGTGCTCGGCTTCGAGTCGACCGGGGCCGTCGTCTCCGGGCTCCCGCTCTTCCTGTTCGTCGTCCTCTTCGGGCTCTCGATGGACTACCACGTCTTCATCCTCAGCCGCATCCGGGAGGCCTACGACGGCGGGCGCTCGACCGAGGCTGCGGTCGCCCACGGCATCCGCACGACCGCGGGCACGGTCTCGGCCGCCGCCTTCGTGATGGTGGCCGTCTTCTCGATCTTCGTCACGCTCTCCGCGGCCGACCTGAAGCAGTTCGGCTTCGGCCTCGCGGCGGCGATCCTCATCGACGCCACGATCGTGCGCGCCGTGCTCCTACCGGCGACGATGAAGCTCTTGGGACGCTGGAACTGGTATCTGCCCTCGTGGCTCGGCTGGCTGCCGCGCCTCTCGCACGAGCGCGCCGCGGCCTCTCCCGTCGCGATCGCGGAGGGAGACCGAGCATGAGCGAGCACACCACCCGCACCGGCGCCGTCCGGCTGGAGCGAAGCGGCTCGGACCGGATGCTCGCCGGCGTGTCGGGAGGGCTCGGCGCCTACTTCGAGCTGCATCCGGCCGTCTTCCGCGTCTCCTTCGTCGTCCTCACGCTGATGGGCGGCGCCGGGCTCCTCGTCTACCTCGCCGCCGCGCTCGTGATGCCGGACGAGGGGCGCGAGGAGTCGGTCGCCGCCGCGGCGTTCCGCCGCCGCCGCCCGTGGATCCTGGTCGTGCTCGGTCTGCTGGCCGTCGCCGCGCTCGCGGCGCTCTCGGAGCTGCCGGTCTGGCCGGCGGGGGACGCCTGGGCCTTCCTGCTGATCGCCGGCGCCGTCCTCCTCTGGCTCACTTGGTTCGCGGTCGCGCGCACGCGCTCGGGCTGGCTGCGCGGGGTCGTGATCGCGGTCGCGTCCGTCTCCGTGCTGCTGCTCGTGCTCGTGGCGGCCTTCCTGGCCGCCTTCGACGTCCACCTCCGCGACGGCGTCGCCGAGCGCACGTTCACGCCGGCGAGCGTGGACGACCTCCGCGGCGAGTACAAGCTCGGCGTCGGTGAGCTCGTCTTCGATCTGCGCTCGCTCGAGCTCCCGCCGGGCGAGACGCGGCTCGACGTACGGGTCGACGCCGGCCTGATCCGCGTGCGGCTCCCCGAGGACGTCGCTCTCCGCGCCGGCGCCAGCGCGAGGCTCGGCGAGATCCGTCTGCTCGACCGGCGGGTCGACGGCTGGAAGGTCGACGAGCGCGTCGACGAGACCGGCCGGCGGGTGCTGATCCTCGACGCGGAGGTCGGGATCGGCGAGATCCGGATCGAGCGAGTTCTACGATGAGTGCGATGGCCCTGCCCCGGTTCGTGCTCGACACCGACCGGCGCGCGATCGCGGGCGTCTGCGCGGGAATCGCGCGGGCGCTCGGAGCCGACGTCACCCTCGTCCGCCTCGTCTTCGCCGTGCTCGCGCTCGCGGGCGGGGCCGGGATCCTCCTCTACCTCGCGCTCTGGGCGTACGCGCGTGCCCGGCGGGTCTGGCTGACGGTGCTCCTCGCCTTCGTGTCCGTCGCGCTCGTGCTGGGCGCGATCGGGTTCTCCGGAAGCGGCGTCTTCGGCCTCGCGCTCGTCGCCGCGGGTCTGTGGCTCGCGCTGCGCCGCGGCGGCAGCCTGCGGCCGGACGCCAGCGTGTCGTACTGGGGCCTCGGACTGGCGGCCGTCGGCGTCGCGATCGCGGTTCCCGGCGGGACACCCACCCTGCTCGCGCCGGGAGCCGTGGCCGCGGCGCTCGGCCTCCTCGTCGGCCCCTGGCTCTGGCGGCTGGTGCTCGACCGCGACGCCGAGCGGTCCGCGCGGGTGCGGAGCGAGGAGCGCGCGGAGGTGGCGGCGCGCGTCCACGACTCCGTCCTCCAGACCCTTGCCCTCATCC
>JBOHAK010000236.1:0-4295 GCA_050697795.1 Gaiellaceae bacterium | reverse complement strand
CGGGGCGAGTACCTGACCGAGTACGAGGTCCTCGTCGCCGCCCTCGAGGAGGCGCGCGCCTCCGGCTATGTGGGGAAGGACGTGCTCGACTCCGGCTGGGACCTCACCGTCGTCGTCCACCGGGGCGCCGGCGCCTACATCTGCGGCGAGGAGACGGGCCTGCTCGAGTCGCTCGAGGGCAACCGCGGGCAGCCGCGCACGAAGCCACCCTTCCCGGCTATCTCGGGCCTCTACGCCTCGCCGACCCTCATCAACAACGTCGAGACGCTCGCCACCGTCCCCAAGATCCTGGAGCTGGGCGGGAAGAAGTACGCGCGCATCGGGGTCGAGAACTCGGCCGGCACGAGGGTCTTCTCCCTCTCGGGAAACGTCGTCCGCGGCGGGAACTACGAGCTCGAGCTGGGCACGACGCTGCGGGAGCTCATCTACGACATCGGTGGCGGCATCCCGGACGGAAGGGAGCTGAAGGCGATCATCCCCGGCGGCTCGTCCGTGCCGGTGCTGGGCGCCGCACAGGTGGACGCGGCGCTCGACTTCGACTCGATGGCCGAGGCCGGCACGATGCTCGGCTCCGGCGGGGTCATCGTCATCGACGACCGCTGCTGCATGGTGCAGCTCGGCCTGCGGGTGGCGCAGTTCTACATGCACGAGTCCTGCGGGAAGTGCACGCCCTGCCGCGAGGGGACGCGCTGGATGGTGCAGCTCCTGCGCAAGATCGAGGAGGGCGAGGCGACACAGGGCGAGCTCGACGTGCTCCTGAACGTCTGCGACCGGATCCTGGGGAACTGCCTGTGCCCGCTCGGGGACGCGGCCGCGATGCCGGTGGCGAGCTACGTGGCGGCGTTCCGGGACGAGTACCAGCGCCACATCGACGAGGGCGGCTGCCCGTTCGGCGGCGAGTCGTCGCTCGAAGGCGTCATGGCCCCGGTCGACCAGCACCACGCCCACATGCGCGGCCAGATCGAGGTCCCGATCCACGCATGACGACCACGCCGGACCTCGTCACCGTCACGGTCGACGGCCAGGAGCTCCAGGTCCCCAAGGGCCAGGGCATGGTCGAGACGGCGCTCTCGGCCGGCATCGAGATCCCGGTCTTCTGCTACGAACCGCGCCTCGGGGCGCCGATCGGTGCCTGCCGAATGTGTCTCTGCGAGGTCGAGGGCCTCCCGAAGCTCCAGGCCGCCTGCACGCTCACCGCCCAGGACGGCCTCGTCCTCAAGACCGCGCTGACGAGCGAGCAGGCGGCCGAGGGGCAGGACGCGATCCTCGAGTTCATCCTCCTGAACCACCCGCTCGACTGCCCCGACTGTGACAAGGGCGGCGAGTGCCCGCTCCAGGACCTGACCTTCCGCTTCGGCCCCGGCTCCACGCGCATGCAGTTCCCGAAGCGGACATTCGACAAGCCGGTGCCGATCTCGCCCCTGATCGCGCTCGACCGCGAGCGCTGCATACTCTGCTACCGCTGCACGCGCTTCTCTGAGAACGTCGCCGAGGACGGCCAGCTCGTGGCCGTGAGCCGCGGCGCCCAGTCGGTGATCGCCACCTTCGAGGACGAGCCGTACCGCGCGCACTTCTCGGGCAACGTCCTCGAGCTCTGCCCGGTCGGCGCCCTGACGTCCACGACCTACCGCTTCCGGGCGCGCCCGTGGGAGATCCAGAACGTTCCGACCGTCTGCGGGCTCTGCCCGGTCGGCTGCAACGTCTGGGCCACGACGCGCGAGGGGAAGGTGGCCCGCATCCTCTCCCGCAACCACCCGGACGTCCACGAGGGCTGGCTCTGCGACAAGGGCCGCTTCGCCTACGCGCACCTGCGCGCCGACGACCGGATCCGGGCGCCGCTCCTTCGCGTCCGCCGCCGCGGCTTCGAGGAGGTCTCGCCCGACGCCGCGCTCGACGCCGCCGTAGAGGGCCTGCGCGCCGCCGCAGGCTCCGTGGTCGTCGCGTTCTCGGGCACCGAGACGGTGGAGCAGGCCTCGGCGCTCGCGCGGATCGCGCGCGCGCTCGGATCGGACACGGCGCTCCTCCCGGACGACTGGGATCCCGGGCTCGACGCCTTCCGCGCGCCGCTCTCCGCCATCCGCGACGCCGATGTCTGCCTCGTCCTGGGGGACGACCCGGTCGTCGAGCGGGCGCCGATCGTCGATCTCTGGCTGCGCTCCGCGCGCCGGGCCGGGGCCGAGGTGATCACCCTGAACCCCGGCGGCAGCGCTCCCGTGGCACCGGGCTCGGCCGCCCGGGTCTGCTCCGCGCTCCGCGAAGGCGGCAAGGTCCCGACCGAGCTGCGCGCGGCCGCCAAGGCGCTGCGCGGAGCGAAGAGGATCGCCCTGGTCTGGTCGCAGGACGACCCGACCGGCGGCCGCCACGTCGGCGCGCTCGCGAACGAGCTCCGGGAGAGTCGCAAGGCCGAGGTAGCCGCCTACGTCCTGCCGCGCATGCCGAACGGGCGCGGCGTCGCGGCCGCCTGGTACGCGGCCGGCGAGGGGCGTTCCGACCCGCCCGCGGGGGGCGAGGTCGGGGCGCTCGTCGTCTCCGGCGACGAGGCCGCCCACGACCCGCGCGTGCTGGAGCTCGCCGGCCGCGCGCGCTTCGTCCTCACGACGGCGATGTTCCAGAGCGAGGTGACGGCGTGGTCGCACGTGGTCGTCCCCGGCACGAGCTACCTCGAGCGCGACGGCACCTTCGTCAACCTCGAGGGCCGGCCGCAGCGCCTGCGGCGCGCCGTCGTCCCCACGGGCCCCGACGAGCTCGAGTGGCTCGCGCGCCTCGGCGGGCGCCTGGGCGTTGAGATCGACCCGTGGGCGGCTCCGACCGCCGCCGACCTCGCCGAGCTCCCGCCGGCTGACGAGTTCGGCTGGTCGCAGCCCGATCCCCAGGTCGCCGCGGGGAGGCCCGCGGGACCCGGCCTCGAGCTCGTGCGCTTCCGCGCGCTCTTCAGCGGCCCGGCCGTCGAGCGCGTCCCGCAGCTCGCCTTCCAGCGCCCGGCGCCCGAGGTCGAGCTCGCGTGGGGCGACGCGCAGACCCGCGGGATCGCCGCCGGCGAGAGCGTCGAGGTCGTCTCGAACGGCACGTCGAAGCAGCTGAGGGCCCGGATCAACCGCAAGCTCAGACTCGGCGTCGCACGCATGGCCGCAGAACACGCCAACGGTCTTGGTGACCGCGTGCAGGTTTCGAGACTCTCCGCAGGAGAGTCTCGATGAGAGAGCCCTGGTGGATCGACGTCATCAAGGCGCTCGTGGTCGTCAACCTCGTGCTGCTCGGCTTCGCCTGGGCGACCTGGCTCGAGCGCAAGGCTCTCGGCCGCATGCAGCTCCGCTACGGCCCCAACCGCGCAGGGCCGTTCGGGCTCGGCCAGCCGATCGCCGACCTCGTGAAGTTCATCCGGAAGGAGAGCTTCTCGCCGACGAGCGCGATCGGCCTCCTCTACTTCGCGGCCCCGGTCGTGGCCGCCTTCACCGCCCTCGCCGCCTTCGCCGTGATCCCGTTCGGCGCGGGCTGGCAGATCGGTGGCTACGACGTGAGCGGCCAGGTCGTCGACGTCTCGATCGGCCTCCTCCTGCTCTTCGCGCTGGGCGCCGTCGGCATCTACGCCTTCCTCGTGGGCGGCTGGGCGAGTACGTCGAAGTACTCGCTCCTCGGCTCGATGCGGACGGCCGCGCAGCTCGTCTCCTACGAGGTGTCGCTCGCCCTCTCCGTGCTCGGCGTCGTCCTCATGGCGGAGACGCTCTCGCTGACCGAGATCGTGGCCCGCCAGCAGGAGACGATCTGGTTTGCCGCGCCGCAGGTGGTCGGGCTGATCGTCTTCTTCGTCGCCGGCGTCGCCGAGACCAACCGCCCGCCGTTCGACCTCCCCGAGGCCGAGACGGAGCTCGTGGCCGGCTACCAGACCGAGTACAGCGGCATGCGCTACGCCCTGTTCGCCATGGCCGAGTACATCAACGTGATCACCCTCTCGGGGCTCGCGGTGACGCTCTTCTTCGGCGGCTGGAGCGGGCCTGTCCTGCCCGGGCCGCTCTGGTTCTTCGTCAAGCTCCTGCTCGTCGTCTTCCTCTTCATGTGGCTGCGCGCCACGCTGCCGCGGCTGCGGTACGACCAGCTCATGCAGGTCGGCTGGAAGGTGCTGCTGCCCGTCGCCACGCTCAACGCCGTCGTCACGGCCGTCCTGGTGGTCTACGCATGAGCCCGCAGCCCTTCGACAGCTTCAGAGGCTTCGCCGTGACGTTCCGGCAGATGTTCAAGAAGCCGATCACGCAGCAGTACCCGGAGTACAAGCGGCCGGTCTACCCGCGCTTCCGCGG
>JBOHAK010000235.1:0-1526 GCA_050697795.1 Gaiellaceae bacterium | reverse complement strand
GTATGGATGCTTCGGCACATGGCGACAGCCTAGCGTCATCTCGCCGGCTCTTGACGAGTCCGCGTGCGCCGCATGGCTCGGCAGCTAGCGCGTCGGCCGGCGGCCGCGGCTAACGACCACGTTCACGCGCGTGCCGACTGGGAGGCGTAGGCGCGGGCGCCGGCTCTGCGAGATGATGCGGCCCTTCCGCCTCGTGCGCGAGTACGCGCGTCGGGTGGTCCCGAGCCTGCAGCGGACGGCCGTCAGCAGTCTCCGCGCCTGGGGGACGGTCTTGCCCCGCACGTTCGGAACCACGCAGCGCCTGACCTGAGGCGGTCGCGGAGGAGGCGGCGGCGGAAGAGGCGGTGGCGGAGGGAGCGGTGGCGGAGGAAGCGGTGGCGGCGGCGGCGGCGGTGGCGGCGGAGGCGGCGGCGGCGGGGGCACTCCGCATTCCGCGGCCGGGCGGCCCAGGGCTTTGCACGCGTTGAGCCGCCCGCCCGTGATCGAGGATCCTGCAAGCGCCGGAAGCGTGTCCACGCTCGAGGTGAGAAGCGTCTTCATGTCCGCGACGCTGCGGGCAGGATTCTGCGCTAACAGCAGCGCGGCAACGCCTGCGGCGTGCGGCGACGCCATCGAGGTGCCGCTGATCGCCCTGTAGTCCTCGGCCGTCTCCTGCAGGCACTTGACCGCGACGTCGTCCAGGTAGACGCCGTCATAGTTGACGTCGACGTCGCTCTGGAGCCGGAAGCGGAGGTACACGGTGGGGAAACCGTCGTACGCAGAAAGGTTGCTCGAGAGGTCGAAGAACTGGCCGCCCGTCCAGCCCCACCAGCCGTCGACGAAGGCCGGGGTCGACGTGGTGGTGCCGGCATAGATCGAGAATGGGTCCCAGCCAAACTCGGTGTCGAGGAGCATGTTGTAGTCGACGCGGCAGCCCGTCTCCCCAACGAGGCTGAACGGCCCAAACCGGCGGATCGTCGTATCGGTGTCGTTCGCATATGAGCCCACGGGCGAGTCGGTGAGGCTGTGGGTGCCCGAGGTCTTGAAAGCGGTTGTGCGGTCCCAAAGGGGGTGGCCCACGGGCCCTGTCCGGTCCCCCCAGTTCAGGTTGAAGTCCGATTCGCTTGCGTCGAACGCGTCCCCCCAGATCGTGTGGGAACCGGGCCAGGTCGAGAGGGTTCCGACACCGGGCCCGACGAAGTGCACCTCCTGGTCTCCGTAGTTGGAGAAGTACGCCAACTCGTCGGTCTCGTCGCTTGCGCCGATGCAGAGCACGTGCGGGAGGCCCGGGCCCACAGCCGAGGGGAGATGGTACTCGCACGGGTACGCGTCATCGAAACCGAGGTCCAGACCGTCGTTGCCGGCGGCAAAGACGAAAAGCGTCCCGGGGCAAGCGGCGATTGCGTTGTAAATGGTCTGGTTGACGCCGGAGCCGCCGAAGCTTCCGTTGACGACGTCGGCGCCGTTCGTACACGCGTAGTTGAAGCCGTTGACAATTGCGGTTGCGGGGAAAGAGCCGTTCGCGTCGCCTGAGCGCACGGCCAAAA
>JBOHAK010000234.1:0-2793 GCA_050697795.1 Gaiellaceae bacterium | reverse complement strand
GATCCCGAGCTTGTGCTCGGTCTCGCGCGTGCCGACGCCGGGCCAGGCGCGCTCGACGACAAACGCGGAGATGCCCTTGTGCTTCGCGGACGGGTCCGTCTTGGCGAAGACGAGCGCGTGGTCGGCGACGGTTGCGTACGAGATCCAGTTCTTCTGGCCGTTCAGGACGTAGACGTCGTCCTCGCGCCGCGCGTTCGTCAGCATCGCGGCGACATCCGAGCCCGCGGCGGGCTCGGTGAGCCCGAAGCACCCAAGCTTCTCGCCGCGGGCCTGCGGGGCCAGGTAGCGCTCCTTCTGCTCGTCGCTCGCGTAGCGGAGGAGGCTGAGCGAGTTGAGCCCGACGTGCACCGAGATCAGCGTCCGGAAGGCGGCCTCGCCGCGCTCGATCTCCTCGCAGGAGAGCGCCTCCGAGACGAAGTCCATGCCTGCGCCGCCATGCTCCTCCGGGATGACGATCCCGAGGAGCCCGAGCTCGACCATGCCCTCGATCACCGACCGGTCGAGGTGGTGGTTGATGTCGTTCTCGATCGCGTTCGGGAGGATGCGGTCGTCCACGAACTGACGGACGGTCGCCTGCACCTCGCGCTGCTCGGGCGAGAGCTCGAAATCCACGGGCCTAGTCTACGCAGCCGGTTGCTACACTCGGCGACTTGCGCGCGGAGGCTGGTGTCCGGCCCGTCCGGAGGGGTCGTCCTGCCCGCGTCAGCCGGAAACGTCCTGCCCGGCGCGCGGCGCGGGTCGCGGCGTGGACGCTCGCGGCCGTTCTCCTGATACTCCTGGCCGCCGGCCTGCTCTTCGCCGGCTCGGCGGGCAGCATCGCGGCCGGTATCACGGTCGCGGGCGTCAACGTCGGGGGGCTCGGCGAGGAGGAGGCGCAGGCCAGGCTGGAGGCCACCGCGCGGCGCTACGCGTCCGTCCCGGTCGTCTTCACCGCGGGCGGCAAGCGCTTCGCGCTCCGCCCCGCCGCGCTCGACGTGCAGGCCGACTGGAACGCCGCCGCGGCCGAGGCCTTGGACGAGGGGGACGGTCCCCTGCCGCTCCGCGGCCTGAAGCGGCTGTGGCTGCGGGCCTCGGGCGCCGAGGTCGAGCCCGCCGTGGACGTGTACGAGCCCGCGCTCGACTACCGGCTCGGCCAGCTGGCGGCCACGCTCGACCGGCCGGCGCGCGAGGCCTCGATCGTCCTCCGCGGCCGCGAGCCCGAGATCGTCGGCGGCCGCTCGGGGCGCCGCCTCGATCACGAAGCCGCGGCCGGGATCGTCGTCGCCGCGCTGGGCGGCTTCGAGCGGGCCGAGACGGCCCTCCCGGTCGCGATCCACGAGCCCCAGGTGACCCCGGAGACGCTGCGTCCGGTCGCCGCCCGCGTTCGCACGATGCTCTCGGCGCCTGTCCGCCTCACGTACAGCGGCGCCTCCTTCACGGTCAGGCCGCGCGAGCTCGCCCGACTGCTCGTCCTGCCGTCAGGGGGGACGACCGAGCTGCGAATCGACGAGGCCGCGGCCGCGCAGCGCTTCGCGAACCTCGCGCGCGGCGTCGCGCGGGCCCCGCGCAGCGCCGACTTCGCGGTCCGGCCCAACGGGAGCGTGCGCATCGTTCCCTCCCGCCCGGGCCGCGAGCTCGACCTCGCCGCGACCGGGGAGGCGCTGCTCGCCGCCGCCTCGCGGACGTCCAACCGCACGGGCCAGCTCGTCGTCACGGAGGCGCGGCCGGCGCTGACGACGAGGGAGGCGCGCGCGCTCGGCGTGCGCCGCGAGCTGGCGGGCTACGCGACGCTCTACTCGGGCACCGCCGACCGGATCACGAACCTCCAGCGCGGCATCGAGCTCCTCGACGGCGCTCGCATAGCGCCGGGCGCCGTCTGGTCGTTCAACGAGCACGTCGGCCCGCGCACCGAGGAGCGCGGCTTCCGATCCGCGCCCATCATCATCAACGGCGAGTACGAGGAGGGCGTCGGCGGCGGCGTGTCCCAGATCGCGACGACGGTCTTCAACGCCGCCTGGGAGTCCGGGATCAAGATCGCCGAGCGGACGGCGCACGCCCTCTACATCAGCCGATACCCGACCGGGCGCGACGCCACCGTCAACTACCCGGACGTCGACCTGAAGCTCCGCAACGACACCGGCCGCTGGCTCGTGATCAAGGCGTCCTACGACGAGAGCGGCATCCTCGTCCGGCTTCTGGGCGGGGGCCGCGAGCGGCAGGTCGAGAGCGTCGAGGGGCCGCTGGAGGTGACCGGGCGGCCGAGGACGCAGCGCATCCCGGATCCGAGCATGTTCGTCGGCCAGCGCCTCGTCGTGGACTACGGCGAGCCGTCCAGGGCCGTCACCGTCGAGCGGATCGTCTACCAGGGCGGCGAGGTGCTCTACGACGAGACCTGGACGACGAGCTACCGGTACGAGAAGAAGATCGTCCGCGTGGGGACGAAGCCGCAACCCGTCGCGCCGCCTCCGGAGGAGAAGCCTCCCAAGGAGGAGGAGCCGCAGCCGCCGCCCGGCGGTGGTGGCGGCGGCAACGGCCGCCCCTAGCTAGGCCCCGGGCAAGGCGTTGACGTTGTCCGGGGCGCGCCCAGGCTTCCAGTTCGGGAACGGCGCGTACGCCTCGGCCGGTGACGTCGTCTCCTGCTCGACGCCCGCGCCGTGACGGAGAGCCGTCTCGGAACGCGGGTAGACGATCCCCTTCTCGGGCCACCCGGTGCGGGCCCCGGCCATGAAGATCACGCACGGGGCGTCTCCGGCGGCGACGAAGATGTGCTCGGTGCCGGCCGGACAGTGCACGAAGTCCCACGCCTCGAGCCGC
>JBOHAK010000233.1:0-2628 GCA_050697795.1 Gaiellaceae bacterium | reverse complement strand
CCGGCGCGGAGCTCCTGGAGGAAATCGAGGCCGAGGAGGGCAAGCCATGAAATTCAGCTACACGACGCTGCTCGACTATCCGCTCGCCGACTCGCTGGAGCACATCAAGAAAGCCGACGAGTTGGGCTACTACGCGTGCTACGCAGCCGACGAGACGTGGCACAAGGATCTCTGGCTGCTCTACGCGGCGGCGGCCGACAAGACCGAGAACGTGCGCTTCGGGCCCAACCTCTCGAGCGTCTACCTCCGCGAGCCGACCCTCATCTGCCAGGCGCTCGCGACGCTCGACGAGCTCACCGGCGGCCGCGCCGAGGGCGTCATCTCCTGCGGGAACTTCGGCATGCTCGCCCAGTACGGCGTCGACTGGAAGACGATCAAGCCGTTCTCGCGGGTCAAGGAGGCGCACGAGGTCATGCGCACCTTCCTGGACGAGGGAGTGATCACCTACGAGGGCCAGTTCCACCGTTACGCCGGCCTCTTCACGTTCGCGCGGCCGGTGCAGGAACGGCTTCCCCTCTACATCGGCGCCATGCGCGGCCCGAAGTCGATGCAGCTCGCCGGCGAGGTCTCCGACGGCGTCCACAGCGCCCTCGGCTACAACAAGGCGTGGTACGACTACGTCGTCGAGAACGTCAAGATCGGCGCCGAGCAGGCGGGGCGGAACTGGGAGGACCTCGACATCGGCGCCTGGTGCGTCGTCACCTGCGGGCCCGACTCGGAGAAGGCGAAGACCGCGGCGCGCGCCATCGTCACGTTCTACCTCTCCTCCCAGCCCGACGAGCAGTTCGAGGCGCACGACATCGACCCGGCCGAGACGAAGGCCATCGTCGAGGTGCTCGGCACCGGCGACCTTGAGAAGGCATACGAGATGACGACGCCCGAGATCGCCGGGAAGCTGTCGATCGCCGGCACTCCCGAGGAGTGCGTCGCCCAGATCAAGGAGATCGAGTCCGCCGGCGTCAACCACATGATCCTCTGCATCACCGACCCCTACATCCTGAAGCTGTTCGCCCAGCGGGACGTCGACGTCCCGAACGTCCAGGAGCAGCTCGAGCTCATCGCCGACGAGGTGATGCCCGCGTTTAGCACCGCGGGGGTGCCGGGGTAAGAGGAGCCGTGGCGGTCACGAGCGAGCCGACGCTTTCCGAGGCGCAGCGCGCCGCCTTCTGGGCGCTCGCGGACGTCCTCATCCCGGCCACGGACGAGATGCCGGCGGCGAGCGACGCCGGCTCCGCGGAGAAGTGGCTCGACCGTGCGCTCGCCGCGCGGTCCGACCTCGTCGAGCCGCTGACGCGCGTGCTAGACGGCGCGGCGGGGCGCGACCCCGAGGAGGAGGCCCGACGGCTGCACGCCGAGGATGCCGACGGGTTCTCCGCACTCGCCCAGATCGCCTCGGGCGGCTACTACATGAACCTCAAGGTCCGGAAGCGGATCGGCTACCCGGGCCAGGGCAAGCGGCTGCCCTTCTCGGACGAGGCGGAGTACGACCTGCGCGACGGGCTCCTCGATCCCGTGTACGCGCGGGGGCCGGTCAACACCACCCCGGCGCCGCCGCCCGACCCGGTCGAGCCAGCGGTGCCGCTCTCCTTCTCCCTCGCCGGGAACGGCGCGAGGGCCGACGTGTTGATCGTCGGGGCGGGCGCAGGGGGCTCGGTCGCGGCACGGCACCTCGCGGAGGCCGGGTTCGACGTCGTCTGCCTGGAGCAGGGCGGCTGGGAGAACGCAGGCGACTTCCCGGGCGACAAGCTCGAGTGGGAGCTCGTCGCCGACGCGCAATGGAGCCCCAATCCGAACACCCGGCAGCACGCCTCCGACTACCCGCTCGAGGTGTCGGGCTCGCCCATCACACCGGTCATGTACAACGCGGTCGGCGGCAGCACGATCCACTTCTGCGCCCAGTGGGTGCGGCTGCGGCCGCAGGACTACAAGCTCCGGACCCTGCACGGGATCGCCGACGACTGGCCCATCTCGTACGAGGAGATGAAGCCGTACTACGAGCGGATCGACCAGGAGATGCAGATCTCCGGCATGGCCGGCGACCCCAACTACCCGCCCGGGCCGCCCCCACTCCTGCCGCCGCTCCCGATCGGCGCGATCGGCCGCCGCGCGGCCGAGGGGATGAACGAGCTCAACTGGCACTGGTGGCCGGCCGCGCACGCGATCCGCTCCGAGCAGGTCGGCAGCCTCGCCGCCTGCGAGCGCACCGGCGCTTGCATGTGGGGGTGCCCGAAGGGCGCGAAGAGCTCCACTGACACGACCATGTGGCCGAAGGCCCTGGAGCACGGGGCGAAGCTCGTCACCGGCGCCCGCGTGCGCGAGATCACGACGAACGGCAACGGCCTCGCCACCGGCGCGATCTACGTCGACCGCGACGGGAACGAGCAGCGCCAGGAGGCCGACGTCGTGATCGTGGCCGGGAACGGGGTCGGCACGGCGCGCCTGCTCCTCCTCTCAGGAGGCCCCGACGGCCTCGCCAACTCCTCCGGGCTCGTCGGGAAGCGGCTCATGCTGCACCCGTACATGAGCGTCCTCGGGATCTACGAGGACGACCTCGAGGGCTGGCTCGGTCCCTGGGGCACGCAGCTCCTCTCGCTCGAGTTCGCCGACCACGACGAGTCGCACGGCTTC
>JBOHAK010000232.1:0-2336 GCA_050697795.1 Gaiellaceae bacterium | reverse complement strand
GATCGGAGCCGCGCCCGCCGAAGCGGCTCCACCGCGGGAGCCGCCGGCCGCGTCCTCTCGCCTCTTCGGCTCACGGTTCACGCGCGCAGGCCGCTCCCGTTCCGGCTGCGCCCGCTCGCGCGCGACGGCAAGCTCGATGCTCGGCACGTCGGTCCGCGCCGACGGCCGCGCCGAGTAAGAGCCGGCGGCGACGAGGCCCGCGACCAGGACGATCGCCAGGAGGAGCGGAAACCGCATGCCCACAGAATCGCAACCGTGGGACAGAGGGCCATGAGAAGACGATGAGAGATCTCTCATCCTTCCCTCATGTGCTTTTCACGACACGGGGGTACCAGTTCCTCCGTGCACGACGCGATCGCCTGGCAGGACGACGTCTGGGGATTCGAGGAGGGCGACAAGATCGCCCCCGGGCGCTACGCGGTCCGCCTCCTCGGGGGCGGCCGGCGCTACGAGGCATACCTCGCCTGGGACGACAGGCTGCACGCGCTCGTCGTCGTCAAGGCGATCCGGCCGGCGCAGGTCCAGAACGCCGGCACGCTCTCCGGCATGACCGGAGAGGCCGAGGCGCTCGGCAGCCTCGCCCATCCGTCGATCGTCCGCTGCTTCGACGCCGTGCTCGACGGGGAGCGCCCGCACCTCGTCCTGGAGCTCCTCGACGGCCCGCGCCTCTCCACGCTCGAGCGGCGCTACGGCATCGTCGTCGAGCAGCTGCTGCCGCTCGCGCTCCAGCTCTGCTCAGCCCTCCACTACATGGCCGCGAAGGGCTACTCGCACCTGGACGTCAAGCCGCGGAACGTCATCATGAGCTCGACGCCGAAGCTGATCGACCTCAGTGTCGCGCGGCGCTTCGAGGACGCGCGGCGCACGCGTGAGCCGATCGGAACCGACGCCTACATGGCCCCCGAGCAGTGCGACCCGGCCCGCTTCGGCGAGATCGGGCCGCGAACGGACGTGTACGGGCTCGGCGTGACGCTCTACGAGGCGCTGGCCCGGCACCGGCCGTTTCCGGACGGCGAAGAAAGGTCCCGGACTCCCTCGGAACGGTTTCCGCAGCTCGTCCATGCGGCCGAGCCGCTGCCGAAGGAGATCCCGCCGGCGGTGGCCGAGGTCGTGGCCGCCTGCCTGAGCGACGACCAGCGCGAGCGGCCCTCCGCGGCCGAGGTGGCAGAGCGGCTCGAGCCGATCGGCGCCCTTCTGCCGCTGCCGAGGCTCGGGCGCTTCCGGCCCGGCGCGACGCCGGCGCGGCCGCCCGCTCCGCCTCGATGAGAACGATCTCATCGGCGGCTCACAGCCGTCTAATCGGGGCCGGATATTCCTTGCGGCAGACAAGGAAAGAGATCTAAGGGGGACGAGATGCCATTCGGGAAGATCGCAGTCGTAACTCTCGCGGTGGCCGTGGCCGTCGGGCTCGGCGGCTTCGGCGCAGCGCTTTCGAGCTGGGCCGGCTCGGATCCAGTGGACGCCGTCACGCTCGCGGATGTCGACGGCCGCAAGGACGACGGCGACGTCGGTCTCGCGTCGGCCGACGATGACGACGACGACGGCAAGAAGAGCACGGACAAGAAGGTCGAGAAGGCCAAGCGCGGTGATGGCGACAACACGCGCGGGAACGACGGCACCGGCGGGGGCAACAACACCGGCGACGGCGACAACACCCGCGGGAACGACGGCACCGGCGGCGGCGACAACACGTTCGTAGCCGTGGGCGCGACCGGTGGCGGCGGCACCGACGACGGAGGCGGTGGCGGCGGCACCGGCGGCGGCGACACCTAAGCATCGACCCGCTCGACGCAAAGGGGACGGCGTGCCGTCCCCTTGCTACGGTCCGGGCAGCCGCGCGTGCGCTCCTCCTTCCCACACGGGCAGCGAGCGCGGCTCGCAGCACCGAGCGCTTCACGTTCACGTTCGACCGGAAGGAGTCACGTTGAGCACGACCGCGCTCGCCGTCGCCGCTGCCACGTGGGGGATCGTCATGGCGCTCGCCCCGGTCCTCCAGATCCGCCGTATCCTGCATCTGCGCTCCTCGCGCGACATCTCACTGGGCTATCTGGGGGTCCTCACGGTGGGTTTCGTCCTCTGGATCGCCTACGGGTTCGCGCTCGAGAACGCGGCCCTCGTCGTCCCGAACACGATCGCACTCGGCGTGGGCATGGCCACGATCGCCATCGCGCTTCGCTACCGCTCCGGGCCGGACGAGCCCTGAAGCTCCCTAGAAGGCCCCGAGCGCCTCGCGGGCGATGCGGTCCTGCTCGAGCACGTGCGCTGTGGGATAGCCCTCGCTCGGGCTCGCGCGCCAGGGGCGGCCGATGTAGCGCAGGTCGACCTCCGCGGGAAGC
>JBOHAK010000231.1:0-2061 GCA_050697795.1 Gaiellaceae bacterium | reverse complement strand
GCACACGGCCTGTCCCTCCTCGGCGCTCGTCCATGGAACGGGCGCTTCCTCGTCTGCGAGCGTGAGCGTCTCCGGGTCCGTCTGCAGGCCCCAGTCGACGCAGTCGTCGATCTGCTTCGTCGAGTGCGGCTCGGGAAGCTGCTGCGAGAAGAAGAACTCGAGGAAGCCGCGGAAGTCCCGGCGCCAGTAGTGGATGTTCCACTTCGCCCAGCCCTCGTCCGTGTCGAGCGCGTCCGCGAACGGGTAGCGCAGGTAGTTCGGGTGCGGCTTGCCGATGTAGGGGACGCACGGCGCGAGCGCGAAGACGCCCAGGGCGGTCTCGGGGTGCGCGGACGCGAGCATGAGCGCCAAGCCGCCGCCGTCGCAGAGGCCGGTGAGGATCGCCCGCTCGGCCCCGCCCGCTTCGAGCACGGCGCGTCCATCCTCGACCATTTCCCGGTAGCCGTAGGCGGCCGCCTCGGTGGGCCGGTCGGAGCGCCCGTTCCCGCGCGGATCGAATGTCAGGACGCGGTAGCGCCGCGCGAGGTAGGGGATCTGCGCCTTCCAGAGCCGCGAGTGGGAGATCGGGGACGTGGGGAAGAGGAGGAACGTCGTGTCGGCGTCGCCGTAGCGCTCCCAGAAGACCCGCACGCCGTCGCGCTGGACGTAGCCCTCCTCGTCCGGATACCGCGCTCGCGTCTGCTCCCGGGCGATGTCGGTCACGGCTGCCATACGGGCCTCCTCTTTAGCGACTCGACGAAGTCGCGGATCAGCAAGTTGACCCGAACCGGGTCGCGGACGTGCGGACAATGGCCTGAGCCCACGAGCGTGACGAGGGCGCCGCCGGTGGCCGCTGCCAGCTCGGCGCCGTGGGCGTGGGGCCGGATCCGGTCCTCGCTGCCGTGCAGGACAAGGACCGGGCACCGCACGCGGCGGCACAGCTCGAGCGTTTGCTCGCGCGAGCCCACGCCGGGCGCGGCCTCGATGACGATCAGCGTCTCAGGGTTGGTGTCGAGCCCCCAGCCGACGCAGTCCTCGATCTGCTTGGTCGAGTGAGGCTCGTTGAGGGCCTCGGAGAAGAAAAACTCGAGGAAACCCTCGTAGTCGCGGAGCCACGAGTGTCGGTTGTACCGGGCCCAGCCCTCGTCCGTCCCGAGCTCGTCGTCGAAGTTGACGTCCCGATCCGGGTCCAGCCCGCCCAGCCGCAGGGCGGGGCCGATGAACACCGCGCCGGAGACCCGCTCCGGCCGGCCGGTCGCGAGGAGGAGCGCGCGCTGGGCCCCGAGCGAAAGCGAGACGAGGATCGCCCGCTCGGTCTCCGTTGCGTCCAGGACTGCGAGCGCGTCGGCGGCGAACTCGGCCTCTGCGTAGGCGGCGGAGTCGCCGGGCCGGTCCGAGCGGCCGTTCCCGCGGGGGTCGAAGGTGACGACACGCGCGTGGCGGGCGAGGTAGGGGATCTGCATCTTCCAGTGGCGCGAGTGGATGATGGACCACGTCGGCAACAGGAGCAGGGTCGGCTCGCCCTCGCCGTACACCTCGTAGAAGATCCGGACGCCGTCGCGCTCGACGAAGCCCTCCTCGTCCGGGTAGCGGGCGCGGGTCTGCTCGTGCGTGACCGCCGGCGTCGTTGTCAGCTGTTCTCCTTTGCCGCGAGCCAGTCGTCGATCCAGGCGAGCAGCTCCCGGTGCCCGGCCGTGATGCCTTGCGCCCGCTCGAGCATGAACCCTTCGTTGAACGTCATCACGAGCGCGACTAGGGCGTCGAGCGGCACGTCGATGCCGTAGCGCGCGTGAGGCTCCGCGAACGCCTCCGTCAGCACCGCCCGCCACTCGCCGTTCACGCGCGCCACCTCGTCGCGCAGCTCGGGGCGGTTCCACGCGAGCGCCTGGAGCTCGAGCCACACCTTCTCGTACTCCACGTCGTCGCCGACGAGGTAGCGCATGGCCTGCCTCCATTTCTCGACGAATGGGAGGTCGGGGTCGGCGTACATCGCCCGCTGACGGGCGGTGAGTCGCTCGGTGAACCGCTCGAGCACACGCAGGAGCAGGTTCTCCATGGAGCCGAAGTAGTAGTGGACGAGCC
>JBOHAK010000230.1:0-1725 GCA_050697795.1 Gaiellaceae bacterium | reverse complement strand
GGACGCGAGCATGAGCGCCCAGCCGCCGCCGTCGCAGAGCCCCGCGAGGATCGCCCGCTCCGCGCCCGCCGCCTCGAGGACCGCGCGCCCGTCCTCGACGAACTCCCAGTAGCCGTACGCAGCCGCGTCGGCGGGCCGGTCGGAGCGCCCGTTGCCACGAGGATCGAACGTCAGGACGCGATACCGGCGCGCGAGGTAGGGGATCTGCGCCTTCCAGAGCCGCGAGTGCGAGATGGGCGAGGTCGGGAAGAGCAGGAACGCGGTCGGGGCGTCGCCGTAGCGCTCCCAGAAGATCTTCACGCCGTCGCGTTCGACGTACCCCTCCTCGTCGGGATAGCAGGCGCGCGTCTGTTCCCGGGCGGTCTCGGCCACGATCATCGCAACGACTCCACGAACTCGCGGATGAGCAGGTTGACCTTCACCGGATCGCGCGCCTGGGGGCAGTGGCCGGATCCCGCGAGCGTGACGAGCTTCCCGCCGGTCACCTCGGCGAGCGCCGCTCCCTGAGCATGCGGACGGATGGCGTCCTCGTCCCCGTGGAGGACGAGCACCGGGCAGCGGACGCGGGCGCACGCCTCGCGGAAGCTCTCGAGGCCGCAGAGCTCGAGGCCGCCATGGGTCGCGATCAGCGTCTCGGGCTCGATCTCGAGCCCCCAGCCGACGCAGTCCTCGATCTGCTTCGTGGAGTGCGGCTCCGTGAAGCAGCGGCCGAAGAAGAACTCGAGGAACTCGCGCTGGTGCTCCCGCCAGTAGTTGTGGTTGTACTTCGCCCACCCCTCGTCGGTCTCGAGGCGCTCGTGCGCCGAGTAGACGGCCCGCTCCGGGTGCGGCGGTGCCAGCGGCACGGCCGGCCCGATGAACACGGCTCCCCGAACGCGCTCGGCGTGGTCGGCGGCGAGCAGGGTGCCCCACAGGGCGCCGCACGAGAGGCCGGCGACAACGGCCTGCTCGGTCTCGGTCGCGTCCATGACCGCCAGCGAGTCGGCGGCGAACTCGGCCTCCGTGTACGTGATCGCCTCGCTCGGGCGATCTGACTTCCCGTTCCCGCGTCCGTCGAAGGTGAGCACGCGGAAGTGGCGCGCGAGGTAGGGGATCTGCAGCTTCCAGTGCCGCGAGTGGATGATCGACCACGTCGGCAGAAGGCACACGGTCGGGTCGCCGTCCCCGTAGACCTCGTAGAAGAGGCGGACTCCGCCGCGCTCGACGTAGCCCTCCTCGTCGGGATAGCGCGCGCGGGTCTGCTCCCGCGTCCTCGTCGACGCCTCCGTCGTCGTCACCGCTCCTCCCGCGCCGCCAGCCAGCCGTCGATCCAGGCGAGCAGCTCTCGATGGCCCTCGGAGATGCCCTGGGCCCGTTCGAGGAAGATCCCTTCGTTGAAGGTCATGACGAGCGAGACGAGGGCGTCGAGCGGGATGTCGACGCCGTAGCGCGCGTGGGGCTCCGCGAAGGCCTCCATCAGCACCGCGCGCCACTCGCTGTTCACGCGCGCCACCTCTCCGCGCAGCTCGGGCCGGTTCCAGGCGAGCGCCTGGAGCTCGAGCCAGACCTTCTCGTACTCGACGTCGTCGCCGACGAGATAGCGCATCGCCTGTCTCCACTTCTCGACGAATGGGAGGTCGGGGTCGGCGTACATCGCCCGCTGACGGGCGGTGAGTCGCTCGGTGAACCGCTCGAGCACACGCAGGAGCAGGTTCTCCATGGAGCCGAAGTAGTAGTGGACGAGCC
>JBOHAK010000229.1:0-4697 GCA_050697795.1 Gaiellaceae bacterium | reverse complement strand
TGCGGGCGCTGGTCGAGGCGGGCGCGGTCGCGGCGCTCGGAGCCCTCGCCTTCACGTTTGCCCTCGACGCGGGCACGGCCGTCCTGCTCGTGACCTCCGCCTTCCTCGCATTCGGTGCGCTCGGCTGGAACGCGCTCGTCTACGTCACCGCCGGCGAGCGTGTACCGCTCGAGCTCGCCGGTCAGTCGGTCGCGCTGGCGGCGACGGTCGTCTTCGTCGTCGCTGCGCTCTGCACGCCGGTGCTCGGGGCCCTCGCAGAGCACGCCGGCTGGCACGTGTTCTGGCTCACGGCGGCCGGGCTCGCCGCGGCGGGCGCTTCCCTAGCGGCCACGCTCCCGGCCGCGGCCGGCAAGCCGCTGGCCGCGCCCTCGCTGCCGTGACGAGGCGGCGGGCCGTCTCGGGGCTCGTGCTCGGCGCGGTCGTCGTGCTCGGCTTCGCGGCGGCCTACGACGCGCTCCGCGGCGGAACCGTATCGCCCGCGGCGGAGGACCCGACCGACGACTCGACCCTCACGGGGTCGGAGCTCCCGGCCCCGGGCGAGCTCCCGGGCACGCTCGTCTTCGCCAGCCAGGCCGGCTGCCGCCCGCGCGCGCTCAGCCTCGCGACTCTCAGGCTCGGGTCGGGAGGCCCGTCCCTCGAGTGCGGTCTCTGGGTCCCGCCGCGCGGAGAGCTCGCGGCGATCTCGCTCGCCCCGGCGCTCGGGTACCGCGGCAGCCGCGCGGCGCTCCTGCGCCTGAGCGATCCGCCCGCGGTGGCGCAGGAGCTCGGCATCGTGCGCGGCGAGCCCTCCTGGTCGGAGGACGGCCGCCGGCTCGCGTGGTGCACGGTGGCGAGCGACACGGTCGTCCTCGACGTGGACACGGGAGCGCGCCGCCGGCTCGCGGGGTGCCGTCCGAGGATCGCGCCGGACGGCTCGGTGCTGACGCGGCCCGCGCAGCTGCTCACCGCGACGCTCCTGCGGGACGGCGAGGTCCTCCTCGCCGAGGAGGACCTGGCGCGGCCGTTCCCGCCGGGCAGCGAGGGCCCGCTCGACGTCGTCGGCTACGACCTCCGGCCGGACGGCCTGCTCGCCGTCGTCACCGTCCGCTTCGAGCCGGGGCGACGGCCGCGAAGGCTCCTCCAGCTCTGGCGCGGCGACCGGCTCGAGCGCGCCATCCTGCTGCCCGAGCTCGGCCTGCCCGCGGGCTCCGGCCGCCTGGGCGACCGGGTTGAGTTCGGCCCGACGGGCGGCGAGGTGGCGGTTGCCTTTCCCGGAGCCGGCAAGCAGATGATCCTGGTCGACCTGGGAACGGGCGGCGTCGCGCTGGAGCCGACGAGCCAGCACGGCTTCGCCTGGTCGCGCGACGGCCGGTGGTTCGCGCTCTCGACGGGCGAGGAGATCCGCGTGCTCGGCCCCGACCGGCGCGACCCGGTGTACGTGCTCCCCGTCGGCGCCGCCGCGCTCGCCTGGCGCTAGACGGCCGTCGCGGCCGCCGCGAAGACGAGGTTGCGCGGCAGCGCGATGCGGAACTGCGCGAGCACGGAGCGCGCTTCCTCGGCCGCGAAGAAGGCGTGCTCGGGGAAGGACCGGGCCTCGCGCTCGGCCGCCGCCTCGAGCTCTGCGACGAGGCGGGCGCCTTCCGGAGCGCCGAAGAACGGGCCGATCCCGGCCCACGCCTCCTCCAGAACGCCGTCTGCCGCAAGCGCCTTGTAGAGGCTCGGCACGTGCTCGGTGCCGTAGACCGCCCTGATCTCGGCGTAGAGCGGGTGCTCGTCGCGCAGCTCCGGAACCGGCGTGGGCGGGAGCGGCGCCGGCGCGGGTAGGCTCGCGGCCGGCCGCTCCCGGAGCGGGTGGACGCCGTCGAGGCTCAGCCCGAGCGACGTGACGACGAGGAGGAGGTTCGGAAGGTCCGCGGCGAAGGGCGCAGCCGCCGAGCGGACGGCGGGAGACGGACGGTAGGCGAGACCCGGATGCGCCAGCTCCGCGAGCCGGGACGCGGCCTCGGCGGCCCGCGGGTCGTCGTACAGGGCGCGGGCCTGGAGCCAGGCCGGCTCGAGCGCGCCGGGGTCGCGGGCCAGGGCCTTGAAGATCGCGGGGACGAACGGCATGCGGGCCCGGACGTCGGCGAAGATGGAGAGGACGAGACCCGTCGCCTGCTCCTCGTGGAGGAGGTCGTACCGCAAGATTGCATACTGTATGCTCGCGCCGGTGCGCGGCAACCTGCTCGAGGGCCGGCTTCCGGCCCCGCGGAGCGCGAGCGCGGCGGCCGGAGAGGTCATCCGCGAGGCGATCATCGACGGGCGGCTCCCGCCCGGGCAGCGGTTGAAGGAGGAGGAGCTCGCGCGCGAGCTCGGCATGAGCCGGACTCCGGTTCGCGAGGCGCTCCTCATGCTCGAGAGCGAGGGGCTCGTCGAGTCGATCCCGCGTCGGGGCGCCACGGTGCGCTCGTACGCGGTCGGCGACCTGGACGACGTGTACCAGCTTCGCGCCCTCCTCGAGGGGTACTCGGCGCGGCGCGCGGCTACGCGCATCTCCGCCGAGGACGTCGCGCGTCTCGAGGAGAGCTGCGACCGGTTCGACCGTCTGCGCGCCGAGGACGACCTGCTCGACCTCGTGAAGGAGAACCTTCTCTTCCACGGCGTCATCCACGAGGCCGCCGCGAGCGCCCGTCTCGGGGCGCTCGTCCGCAAGGTGATCGAGATCCCGCTCGTCTACAAGTCGTTCTACTGGTACTCACCGGAGCAGAAGCTCATCTCCCAGCATTACCACCGGCAGCTGACACGCGCGCTGCGGGTGGGCGACGCAGAGCGGGCCGAGCTGATCATGAAGGAGCATGTGCTCGAGGCGCGGGACTTCCTCCTCGCGCAGCTCCGGCCCGGCGGCGAGGAGGAGCCGGCATGAGCGAGCTGTCCTCCCCGGCCGCCGCGCAGGGCCGCCCCGAGGCGGCCGGACCCGGGCCGCTCGCGGGGATCCGCGTGCTGGAGCTCGGCATGCTGCTCGCCGGGCCGTTCACGGGCCGCCTCCTCGGCGACATGGGCGCCGAGATCATCAAGGTCGAGCCGCCGGGCAAGCCGGATCCGCTCCGCGAGTGGGGCAAGGCTCGCTACAAGGGCCGCTCGCTCTGGTGGGGCGTGCAGTCCCGCAACAAGAAGTGCGTGACGCTCGACCTGCGCACCGAGAAAGGGCAGGAGCTCCTGCTCGAGCTCGCCAAGCGGAGCGACGTGCTGGTCGAGAACTTCCGGCCGGGCACGCTCGAGCGGTGGAACCTCGGCTGGGAGCAGCTCCAGGAGGTGAATCCCGCGCTCGTTCTCTGCCGGGTATCCGGCTACGGGCAGACCGGCCCCTACGCCCCGCGGGCCGGCTTCGCCTCGGTGGCCGAGGCCATGGGCGGCCTTCGGCACCTGAACGGCTTCCCGGGCGAGCCACCGCCCCGTGTGCACCTCTCGCTCGGCGACTCCCTGGCCGGGATGTTCGCCGTGCAGGGCATCCTCGCCGCCCTCTACCGCCGGGACGCGCTCGGCGGGGGCCGAGGCCAGGTCGTCGACGTGTCGCTGCTCGAGTCCTGCTTCGCGCTCCTCGAGAGCACGGTGCCCGAGTACGACCGCCTCGGAATCGTCCGCGGGCCGGGCGGGACCGGGCTCAAGGGCGTCGCGCCCTCCAACATCTTCCGCTCCCGCGACGGCAAGTGGATGGTGATCGCGGCGAACGCCGACAACGTCTTTGGACGGCTCTGCGCGGCGATGGGCTCGCCGGAGCTGGCCGACGACGAGCGCTTCTCCACGCACCTCGCGCGCGGGGAGCACCAGGAGGAGATCGAGGCGATCGTCGCCGAGTGGGCCGGCGGGCTCGACGCGGCGGAGATCGACCGCGTGCTCAACGAGGCCGGCGTCATCTGCGGGCCGATCTACACGATCGCCGACATCTTCGCCGACGAGCACTTCCGCGCCCGCGACATGCTCCTCGAGCACGAGGACCCGGAGCTCGGCACGTACGTCGGCCCGGGGATCGTGCCGAAGTTCTCCGAGACCCCCGGCGCGGTCCGGTGGTCGGCCACGTGGGAGCACGGGAGCCACAACGAGGAGGTCTTCGGCGGGCTGCTCGGGTTGTCCGACGAGGCGCTTGCCCGGCTCCGCGAGGAGGGCGTCCTGTGAGCGTGACGGTCTGCGACGTGGGGCCGCGCGACGGCCTCCAGAACCAGCCGAAGACGCTCGCGCCGGCGGTGCGCGCGGAGCTCGTGAACCGGCTCGCCGAGGCGGGCCTCCGCCGCATCGAGGCGGTCAGCTTCGTGAATCCCAAGCTGGTCCCGCAGATGGCCGGCGCCGAGGAGGTCGTCGAGGGCCTGGAGCGCCGCGACGGCGTTGCCTACGCCGGCCTCGCGCTCAACGAGCGCGGCTACGACCGGCTGGCCGCCGCCGGGCTGGACGAGGTCCACTTCGCCTTCGCCGCCACCGAGACGTTCAACCGGCGAAACCAGAACGCCGGCGTCGAGGAGTCGGTGGCCGCCGCGGAGCGCATCGCGGAGCGCGCGCGGGCGGACGGCATCCGCGCCACCGTCACGATCGGCGTCGCCTTCGGTGGCCCGTTCGAGGGCCCGGTCGACCCGGGATACGTCGCCGGCCTCGCCGAACGGCTTGCGACGAGCGTCGACGAAGTCGTCTTCGCGGACACAATCGGGGTCGCCGTCCCCCGGGAAGTCAGGGGCCTCATCGGTCGCGCC
>JBOHAK010000228.1:0-5337 GCA_050697795.1 Gaiellaceae bacterium | reverse complement strand
CTCCGCGAGGAGTTCGGCACGTACGACGCACATCGGGCCCCCTAGCCCGGGCTCGGCGCCGAGAGGGAGACTCCGCGACCGGCGTACACTCGGGCCATGGCCGCCTGCGGTCGTTGCGGAGGAGAGAATCCGGAGGGCGCGCGCTTCTGCGCCTCGTGCGGCGCCGCGCTTGCCGCCGCCGTCGAAGCGCCGCGCGAGGCGCGGAAGCTCGTCACGGTGCTCTTCACCGACGTCTCCGGATCGACCAACCTCGCCGAGCGCCTCGATCCCGAAACCGTCCGGCGCGTGATGGGGCGCTACTTCGACGAGATGCGCGCGGTGATCGAGCGCCATGAAGGTACGGTGGAGAAGTTCATCGGCGACGCGATCATGGCCGTGTTCGGGATCCCGGCCGTGCACGAGGACGATGCGCTCCGCGCTGTCCGCGCCGCCGTCGAGATGCGGCGGACGCTCGAAGAGCTGAACGGCGAGCTCGAGCGGGAATGGGGCGTTCGCATCGCCGTTTGCACGGGCATCAACACGGGCGAGGTCGTCGCCGGCGACGCCACGGCTGCGCAGCTGCTCGTGACGGGCGACGCGGTGAACGTGGCGGCACGCCTGCAGCAGGCCGCCGAGGTGGGGGAAGTGCTCATCGGCCGCGACACCTACCTGCTGCTGCGGGACGCAGTGCAGGGGGAGCCGATCGAGCCGCTCCAGGTCAAGGGGAAGGAGGAGCCCATCGACGCCTATCGCCTCGCGGAGGTGACGCCGGGCGCCGCCCTGCCTGCACGCCACCTCGACTCGCCGCTCGTCGACCGGCTGCGCGAGCTCGAGCTTCTGGGTGCGGCCTTCGACCACGCCGTGGGGGACCGTGCGTGTCGGCTCATGACCGTGATCGGGGCGGCCGGTGTGGGCAAGTCCCGCCTGGCGTCCGAGGCGATCACGACCGTCGACGAGCGGGCGACCGTCCTCGTCGGCCGCTGTCTGCCCTACGGGGAGGGCATCACCTACTGGCCGCTCGTCGAGGCGGTCAAGCAGGCCGGCGGCATCGCAGACGCCGATGCCGTCGACGCCGTGCGCGCCAAGTTGGCCACTCTGGTCGAGGACGGCGAAGACGCGCCGCTCGTGGCGGATCGCATCACCCAGCTGCTCGGAGTGGTCGAGTCGGTCGCCACCAACGAGCAGACGTTCTGGTCGGTGCGACGGCTGCTCGAGGCCATGGCGCGCCGCCGCCCGGTCGTGCTCGTCCTCGAAGACGTGCACTGGGCACAGCCCACGCTGCTCGACCTCGTCGAGTACCTGGGCGACTGGTGTCGGGACGCCCCACTCCTGGTCCTGTGCCTGGCGCGTCCGGACCTGCTCGACGAGCACCCGACGTGGGCGCGGAAGGCGTGGGCCTCGACGGTGCTGCTCGAGCCCCTCGCCGACGACGACACGGAGGCGCTGATTCAGAACCGGATCGGAGACCTCGAGCTCGACGCACGCGCGCGAGCGCGAGTGCGGGAGGCCGCCGAAGGCAACCCGCTTTTCATCGAGCAGATGCTGGCCATGCTCGCGGAGGGTGGCTCGACGGCCGAGAGTGCGGTGCCGCCGACCATCCAGTCCGTCCTGGCGGCGCGGCTCGACCGGCTCACGCCTGACGAGCGCCTCGTGATCGAAGGCGCCTCCGTGATGGGCCGGCTCTTCTGGTGGGAGGCGCTCGAGGTGCTGCTGCCCGGCGAGCTCGGCCCGCAGCTGAGCGGTCTCCTGATGGCGCTCGTCCGCAAGGAGATGATCGTCCCCGAGCGGGACGCCGGCGGCCGTGAGCACGGTTTTCGCTTCCGTCACATCCTGATCCGGGACGCGGCCTACGCCGGCGTCCCGCAGGAGGCGCGCTCGGACCTGCACCGGCGGTTCGCAGAATGGCTCGATCCGCGTCCCGGAGAGTGGGACGAGATCGTCGGCTATCACCTCGAGCAGGCCCACCGCCTCCGCACGCAGCTCGGCATGCTCGACGAGGCGTCCGAAGCATTGGCGCTCCGGGCCGGGGAACGGCTTGGTGGCGCGGGTCGGCGCGCGCTCGCGCGCGGGGACATGCCCGGGGCCCTCAACCTCCTCGGGCGGGCGACGTCCCTGCTTCCCGAGGCGAGCGCCAAGCGCATGTACCTGCTGCCGCCGCTCGCCGAGGCGGCGAGCGAGACGGGCGACCTCGCCCGGGCGGACGGGATCTTGCGGGACGTGATCACCGCGGCCGCGGCCGTTGGCGACCGCGGGCTCGAGGCGCTGGCCGAGATCGATCGCGAGTACCTGCGGGAGTACATCGACCCGACGGCGAGGGAGGAGCGGGTGCTCCAGACGGCGGAGGGGGCGATCCGGCTCTTCGAGGAGCTCGGAAACGATCATGGCCTTGCCAAGGCCTGGACTCTCCGCGCGCAGGCGTTCTGGGACCGCTGCAGGTATGCCGACATGGAGGGCGTGCTCGAGCGGGCGCTCGTGCACGCCGAGCGCGCGGACGACAAGCGCGGCCGGTCGCTCATTCTCAACGGGCTCACCCGGGCTGCGCTCCTCGGCCCGGCCCCCGTCGAGGAGGCGTTACAGCGCTCCGAGAGCACCCTCGCAGGAGCGCGCGGAGATCCTGCGCTCGAGGCGGTCTCGTTCGCGACGATCGGCCACCTGAAGGCGATGGTCGGGCGGTTCGACGAGGCGCGCGCGAGCTATCGGGACAGCCGTGCGATCGGGGAGGAGTTCGGGCGCAGCTCGTGGCTTGCGGCGCTCCCGCTCTACTCCGGCCCGATCGAGCTTCTCGCCGGCGACCCGGCAGCGGCGGAGCGCGAGCTCCGAGCGGGCTACGACGCCCTCATCGAGATGGGCGACCTCGGGAGGCTCTCGACCGAGGCGGCGTTCCTGGCGCAGGCGCTCTACGCCCAGGAGCGTTACGAGGAGGCCGAGTACTTCACGGGAGTCTGCGAGGGCGCCGCGACGCCGGACGACATGGTCTCTCAGATCGCCTGGCGCGGCGTCCGCTCGAAGGCGCTCGCGCGGAAGGGCGAGCTTCGGCAGGCGGAGCTCCTCGCGCGCGAGGCCGTGACACTCGCCGAGGAGACGGACGGGCTCAACCTGCACGGCGACGCGTTGCTCGACCTCGCCGACGTGCTGCTCGCGGGCGACCGTCCGACGGAGGCAGTCGCCGTCGTGAAGCGCGCGCTGTCGCTCTACGAACGCAAGGGGAATCTCGTGTCGGCGGCGAGGACACGGGCCGCTCTCGCAGAGCGGTGACGGTCCGCCCAGTGCCTTGACTCCTCACCATGACCGCGGGTACATTCGCCGCGTCCGTCCCGGGAGGCAAAGACGTCCGAGATTCCCGTCGACTTCTTTACGATCGTCAAGACCGGCCGTGGGGCGCTTGCGGAGGGGGACATGCGCGTGGCGGCGAAGTTCCTCGAGTTCGCGGCCGGTCTCGCGCGAGATCACGAGGAGGAGCGAGCCCGGCTCGCGCCCGATCTCGGGAGGTCGTTGGAAGGGATCGGCGAGCTGCGCCGCGCCGAGGAGGTCCTCGGCGAGGCGGCTGCGGAGACCGGAGAGGCGCCCGCGCGCTTCGCGTTCCTCGAGCGGGCATCCCTTCGCGATTACACCGAGGCCAACGGCGACAGCTTCAAGGAACTGGAGGCTGCCCCGGATCGCGCCCGTGATTCGGCACCCGACGTCGCGGCCCGGGCCGGGATCCTCGACGCCGAGATCAGCTGGACGAAGGGCGCGTACGACGCCATGGAGGGTCAGCTCGACACGGCGAGCGGCGCGGCCGGCCGCGTAAAGGACACGGAGAAGCGGCGATCTCTCTTCAACGCGATTCAGGGCTGGCAGGCGCGCGGGATGCTGCTCGGCCCAGAGCGGGCCGACATCGGCCTCACGCGGTGCAAGGAGATGGTGAAGGGCGCCCGCGCGGACGGCTCTCGCGCGCTCGAGGCATCCCTCCTGGCGGTATGTGCCGGGCTCCACGCGATGCAGGACGAGTTCGACGAGGCGCGCGATCTCTACAAGGAGAGTCGGAGGATCGGGGAAGCGGTCGGGCTCACGGCGTGGCTGGGGGCGCTCGCGCTGTACTCCGGCCCCGTCGAGCTCCTTGCCGGGAAGCCCGCGGATGCCGCGCGCCAGCTCCGCCGCGGGCTCGCCGCGCTCGAGCGGATGGGCGACCGCAGTCGCGGGGCGACGGCGGCGGCGTACCTCGCCCACGCGCAGTACGAGGCCGGGGAACTGGGCGAGGCGGAGGTGTCGGCGCTGGGCTCCGAGGACCTCGCCGCCGAGGAGGACGTCTTCACCCAGGTCGTGTGGCGGGGAGCGCTGGCGAAGATCCTCGCGCACAAGGACTGCGACCGCGCCGTTCCGCTGGCGGAGGAAGCTGTGGCCCGTTCCGACAAGACCAGCAGCCCGAACCTTCGAGGCGACGCGCGGCTCGACCTCGCCAAGGTTCTGAGGGAATGCGGCGACCCAGAGAATGCGCGCGCCCAAGCCGACGAGGCGCGGGGCCGCTACGAAGAGAAGGGCAACGACGCCGGAGTTCGCCGCGTGAACGAGTTCCTCGAGGGGCTTCCCAAGTGACCCGACAGGACGAAGAGCTCGTCCGCAGGCTCGCGACGGACGACGAGTTCCGGGCGCGGCTCGCACGGAGCCCTGCGCGCGCCCTCGCCGAGTACCGCATCGAGCTTCCGCCGAGTGCGCTCCCCGCAAAGGTCGTGCTGCCTCCGAGGCCGCAAATGATGGAGGCGCTCCGCGCCCTCACCGGCGACCACCTCGCCCCCGCTCGGACCTCGCTTCCCCCACGCCCGAAGTACTGGCCCGCCTTCCGCCTGGCGGCGCGGCCGGCCGCCCGCTGACGGGCGGTGCCGAAGGTCCGGCGGACCGAGTACGTCTTCTTCTACTGCCAGGACGGCGACTCTTTCGACATCCCGCTCCTCCTCAGGGGCCAGGCCGTCCTCGAGCCGGTGCGTCAGATCCTGGCGCTCTCGATCCTCACCGGTGAAACGCACGCGATCTCCAGGGCGGACCTGGACCTGTTCATGTCCATGCCGGCGAAGACCTGGGTCGACGCGGCCGAGCTGGAGGGCGGCGAGGCGTCGGTCTCGGCGCTTGCTCGCCAGGGCCTCGTCGTGAGCGACGAGCCGGACGCGCTGCTCCGCGAGCTACGGCAACGGGACGAGCTGCTCTCCTCGACCGCGTGGAACGTCTACGCCGCGCTCTACCACTTCATGACGAAATGGCGTGACGTCGACCTGGAGAAGGCTCCGGACGACGATCCCACTGCGTCGGGCGAGCTCGATCCGCGTGCAAGCGAGGAATGGATCGCCCTCCACGGCGAGCCTCCGGCTCACTTCCACTCGATCG
>JBOHAK010000227.1:0-5803 GCA_050697795.1 Gaiellaceae bacterium | reverse complement strand
GACGTGGACATTCGACTACGGCTTTCACCCCCAGATGGGAAAGGCCATCGGCGCAGTCACGGAACGTTGCCGGGGCATCCTGCTCGGGCGTACGACCTACCAGATGTTCGAGCCGTCGTGGTCGACGCGGACCGTGGAGGACGATCCGGGGGCGCCGTTCTTCAACGACACCACCAAGTACGTCGTCTCAGGGACGCTCACGACTGCGACGTGGAGGAACTCGAAGATCGTCGGGCCATACGACCCCGACGCGATCCGCAGCCTGAAAGACGAGATCGACGGCGACCTCTACACGAGCGGCAGCGGCACGCTGGTGCGGGCGATGCTGGCGGACGGCCTGGTCGACGAGCTACATCTGTTCGTCTACCCGCTCACCCGCGGGTCCGGTCCGCGGCTCTTCCCCGAGGAAGCCGCGCCCGGCAAGCTGTCGCGTGCGGCCTGTGAGTCGTACGAGAACGGTGTCGTCTACCTGGCCTACCGACCGCAGGCGTGAGGCCGCCGCGTCAGGAAACCACGACCGCGCACACGACGAGCAGCGCAGCGGGAAGCCCCGCTTAGCAGGGGCTTCGACAGGTCTGCACCGGGGTCTGCACCGCACGAGGTCATCCGGGCGAAATCCGGCCTCAGGATCAGGAGGAACTGTAGCATGATTCGTGCTACGCTGAGGCCGTGGCTCGTTCGCTTCATGTCCGGCTCGACGACGGCTCGCAAGCGGCTCTTGACGTCATTCGCGCGGAGGGCCTCACCGACTCGGAGGCCGTGCGCACCGCGCTTCGTGAGGCTGCCGCCCGCCGCCGTGCCCGCTCCGCGATTCGGGACGAGGTGCGCCGGCTGGCGGCCGACGAGCGCGATCGCGACGAGATGCGGGTGATCCGGGAGCAGCTCGCGGAGCTCGCGCCGCCTCTCTCCGACTGAGATGGTCCGCGGCGAAGTCTTCCGCCTGCCGGCACCGCGGGGCGCGCGCGGGCGTGAGCAGCGTGGCGCTCGCTTCGCCATCATCGTCCAAGCCGACGAGTTCCTCGACCTAAGCACCGTCCTCGTCTCGCCCACATCGACGAGCGCCCGCGCGGCGAGCTTCCGCCCGGCGATCACCCTCGAGGGTCAGGAGACGCGCGTGCTCGTCGAACAGACGACGGTCGTCGATCCCCAGCGACTCGGTCGGTCGGCCGGGCGCCTCGACACGAACGAGCTCCGCTCCGTCGACGAGGCCCTCATGCTCGTCCTCGGCCTCTGACGTCGATGGGCTCCGCTATTGCCGGCGCGTACGCCTGGCGGGCGTCAGCGGCGTGGAGCGGATTGCCACGCGGTCGCCGCGAGAGCCACGCGTTCGGCTGGGGCTTCCGGATACGGAAACCCATGCAGCCTCCCGGCGAGGCGAACCGGGAGTCGCACCCACCAGCCGCCATCGGGACTACGTCGGGCCCGGTCCACGTCTTGGACGCGCACTCCCCAAAAGGCGATGCAGTAGGTTCCCGAGCCGCCCGGCGGAAAGCGGTCGATCCGGTCGCAGACGAGCTGGTCTTGTACCTTCGCTGAGCTGATGCGGTTCCCGGGGAATTTGTAGAGCTGTCCCTCGACTACCACGCGCTTTCCCACGTAGCGATTCGGATGAAGCGCTAGGTCGATCAGGGGGGCCGCCCGACCGCCGTCGCCCTCGACTACGACTGAATCGAGGACCGCCAACGCCTCCCGGGAGAGGGACGTACCGGCATCGTGGCCGATCGCCACATGCGCCTGGAGCGCCCTCCCGCCGGCCTGGAATCGGAACATTATGCTCGCCCCGAAGCACTCGTAGTTCGCGTACTCGCCGTCGGCGAGCCGAAACCGCGCCGGCCGCGCGGCGAATCGTGCTGCCTCTCCGTAGTCGATGATGATGACGAGCGCGCCTTCGGGCGGGAGCGCCTCGACGGCCGCCCAGCCGCCGCAGTCTCCCTCGACCGCGTCCGCATCGAGCGGATACGACGCGATGGCGACCCGGGCGGGCGACACAGTCGTGCTGAACCCGGCGACGCTCCAATCGCGCGGGTAGCGGAAGGAAACGCCACGCTCGGTGAACGTACGGAGGTGGTCGGCGTTCGCCGCGGGGGCTGACGGCAGCTCCGCCTCCTTGTCGCTGCCCGGCGAACACGACGCAATCAAAGCCAGCACGGGAGCAACGAGGGCGGCGCGTCGGATCAAGGCCACAGTGTGCGTACGCGGCACTGGCTCCGCGCGGTCCCGGTCTGCTCGCTCGCGAGTCGCCCGACGAAGCTTTCATGGGCGTCATCGGCTTTTGACGAGTTCAGCCGAGCAGCTCCGCGTAGTCGAGCTCCCGCTCGTCGACGACGACGTGCGTGTATGTGCGGGCGGTTGTCACCAGGTCGTCGTGTCCGACCAGCTCGCCAATCCGGGCCCACGGCATGCCGCCAAGATGGAGGAGAGAGACCCGCCGGTGTCGGAGGTCGTGGGGCGAGAACGTCGGCACGCCGGCGGCGGTGCAGGCGCGCGTAAGTGCCGTGCGGAAGCGGTCGGCGCCAAAACCCTGGAACACGGGACGATCAGGGACGCGATCCTCGCGCGCCACGAGCGCGCAGACGGCCTCGAACAGTACGCTGGGCGCCTCGATCCACCGCGCGCGTCCCGTCTTTGCCACGGCCGTTGAGACGCGCCACCGGCCTCTCGGCTCGTCGACGTCGCCCCACGTCAGCCTCTCGAGTTCCCCGACGCGCATCCCGGTCGCGTCGAGGACGAGCGCAGGCAGCCTGTAGCGTCCAGGCAGTAGCCGCACGACCGCCTCGACGTGCTCCGCGGCTGGCGGCTCAACGTGGCGCCGCTCTTCGCGCGGCAACCTTATGGTCTGCTTGTCGCGCGCTGGGTTCGGCTGAATGGCCGCATGATCGAGGATCATCGCCAGAACGCTCACGGTCTTCCGGATCGTCTGCTTCCGGAGGCCGGCGGCGTGGAGCTCGGCGACGAGGTCGGCGACCGTCTGCGCGTCGAGTTCATCGACCGGTGTCCCGCCGAACCGGGAGAGGAGCCGACCGAGTGCGACGCGGTAGGTCTGCATCGTGCCTTCCGAGACGTCTACCCGGGTAGCGCGCCACCTGTCGGCGGCATCGCCCAGTGTCGGCACGATCCTCGGAGCCGCGAGTTCCACGTCCGGGACGCGCATCGCCGCGAGCTCGCCCAGAACCCAAGCCTTTCTGGCCAGCGCCTCCCGCTTGCTCGCGAACGAGCCGGCGTAGCGCGGCGCGCTCTCGCGACCACCGAGCCGATACATCACCCTGTATCGCGTGCGCTCGCCGGCCGTGCGCCGCGTCGTGATCCACGCACTAGCCACCGCATGACCTCCTCCTTTGGCTCCTGTTCATGATGCGCGGGTCGGCCGGACTCGATCGCCACGGAAGGTGGAGTGCTCGAGGAGCGCGAGGTAGTCCTCGGCGCGGATCATCGGCCGCGAGTAGCCCGGCAACGCCACGACCGGAAGGGCTCGAAAGACGGCATCGACAGCCCGACGCTCGAGTCCCAGCTCGCGCAAGTGCGAACGCGTAAGGAGCGCTCCGGCAGTTTTGAGAAGCTGCGTCGCCGCTGGGCGGCCCTCCCTGATGGCGGGTGCCAGCCGCTCAGGCTTTCCCGCGCTCTTCGTGTGCCCTGGAAGCGCGTCCCGCTTCGACGACGGTGGGTCAGGGTGTTCAAGGTCTAGCCGTAGCTGCTGCGGCGACCCTTTCCGCATGCGATTCGAGTGTAACAGATATGTCCACTATGCGCTGTAAGCACCGGAGGCAGTAGCATGTCGGTGTGACGAGCGGGACGCTGATACGGGAGGCGCGGCTTCTGGCCGGTCTCTCGCAAGGGGAGCTGTCTGAGCGGAGCCGCAAGGATCGAGCCCAGATCGCGCGCTGGGAGCGTGACGTCGTTCAGCCGAGCTTCGAGACGCTCCGGGAGCTCGTCCGGGCTTGTGGGTTCGACCTGGAGCTGACGCTCGTGCCGTACGAGGTCAACGAGCGGGAGTTGGCCCGGCTGCGGAAGAGCCTGATGCGGTCGCCGCAGGAGCGGTTACAGGCGATGTTGAAGGGCCGCGGCGGCTGATGGCCGAAGACGTCTTCGATCCGATCGCTGTCTTGCGGGCGCTCGACGGCCGCCGGGTCACCTACATCGTGATCGGGGCGCTGGGCCGCGTCATCCAGGGCAGCGACGAGCTGACCGACGGAGTCGACATCGTTCCGTCAATGCGGGAGGAGAACTTGCGCCGGCTCGCGCTCGCGCTCGACGATCTGGATGCGCAGCGCGCGGACGGCGAGCGGCCGGCGCTCGAGCGGGACCTCTCTCGGCAGCCGGTGCTCGAGCTTCGGACGGACGCCGGCGAGCTCAAGATCGTGCCCGAGCCGGCCGGTACGCGCGGCTACGACGATCTGCGCCGGGCGGCGACTCGTGAGCCCCTCGGCTCCGGTCTCCGTCCCTCGGTGGCCTCACTCGGCGACCACGCCCGCATGCTCGCCGCCCTCGGCCGCGAGGAAGACCGCGCTCCGCTCCGCAGCCTTCGCCACCTGATCGAGCTGGACCGCCAGCTCGGCCTCCGCCTCGAGCGCTGAAGAGCCGCATCCGCGCCTCAACGCGTACACGAGCTACTCACCTTGATAGTCAGAGGGACACAGATGCATCACGATGCAAATACGGGTCATAGTTCGTGTATGGTGTCCGCGTGCCACGTCGGCGGCTCCGTCGCAGGACCGAGAAGGCGCGGCGGCACGCGCCGCCCGCTCGGACTGTCACTGCGTCCCTGCCCGTCGCGCGCGAGGCGACGCGCGTCGAGCGGCTCGCCTACACGCGCACGCAGGCGGCGGAGGCACTCGGCGTCAGCCGCTCCACCTTCGACCGACGCATCCTGCCCCTCGTTGAGACCGTGGAGATGCGGTGGGGCACGAAACTGATCCCAGTCGACGAGTTGCAGCGCGCGGAACGACGCCGGCCAGCTCGAGCGCGGGAGCAGCCGAGGGCGCGCCCGGGGCGCCGGGCCGCGATCGCGCCCAGCATCGTCGGCCGGATCCGCGCCGAGCACGCCGCCGGCAGGAGTCTGGGCCAGATCGCGCGCGGGCTCAACACTGACCGCGTACCGACGGCGCATGGTGGAGCGAAGTGGTGGCCGTCGACGGTGCGCGCCGTGCTTCACCGATCCGCGGCCTGACCTGTGGGCCACGCCAGCCAGACCGCATCGACGTGACGCAGGGTGGAGCGAGGAGCGGGTGGGGCGAGGCGGGGCACTCCCTCAGCGTGGAGAGGATTTGCTCCCACGCTGTGGCGCTTGGCCGGCATCGCTCACCTCCATCCGTCTCGCACGGCTTGTCGAGTACGACGTTCCAGGTGGACCAGATAGAGGGGGGCCGGACACTTGATTATTCTGACCCAGCCCGTCTGTGAGCAGATCGCCTGCCAACGCGTCGGGGGGATCAGGATGAGGAACTGCACGCCGCCCACGTCGGTGTTTCGGAACTCGTTCGCAGAGGCGACTGTCCAGGCATCAAGTTCAAGGACCACCGAGCGGCGGCCAGGTTCTCGAATGGGGAAATGATCAAGTTGGTCCTGTGGGGCGACTCGTGGGCGATCTCCAAGCTTGGTGGGAACGCGGGCCGGAGGTACTTCGAGTAGCCAGACGGCGCGATCTACCGCACGTCGAACACGCCGGTCATCCTCACGCCCGCGTGGTGGCGAGAAGCCCCGACCCGGCGCGACTACCTCGACCCGCCCGACTACTTGGCCGAGCCCGTCCTGGCCGCTCCCGCATACGTGCTCTAGGAAGGAGATCCCGCATGCCCCGCCTCATCCC
>JBOHAK010000226.1:0-6936 GCA_050697795.1 Gaiellaceae bacterium | reverse complement strand
GGGTCATGGGCTCGGCCACGATCGCCTCCTCGAGCGCAAGAGCCCGCCCGTCCGCGCGCTCGGCCCCGAGGTCAGCGAGCGCCTCCTCGAGGCGGCGGAGATTCTCCTCCCGCAGCGAGGGGGCGATGTCGAGACCGTCGGTGACCTCGTCCGCGCCGCGGATGACGCGGGCGAAGGCCCCGATCACGATGTAGGTCACCCGGCGGCGCTCGAGCGCGCCCAGGAGCGCGTACGGATCGAAGGGCGCCGGGGCGGCCATCACGCTAGCGGCGTGCCTTCTCTCGTTCCCTGAGCGCCCGCTGCACGCGCCGCTCCGGGGAGAGGAGGAGGTTCTTGCGCAGGCGCTCGTCGTCGACCGGCTCGGCCGGGATGAGCTCGAGCGGGAGATCGAAACCGCACGCCTCGACGAGGGTGAGGAGTGTGTCGACGCTGGGGGCGACGGCACCCTGCTCCCAGCGGGCGATGACGGAGCGCTCGCGGCCCGCCCGCTCGGCCAGCTCAGCCTGCGTGAGGCCGGCGCGCAGGCGCGCCTCGCGGATGATCGCCGCGCTTCGCACGGACGAGAGTCTAGGGCAGGCGACCCACTTTGACGGTACGAGTCTTATTTGCTACGTTTCCTGATTCTGCGTCGGAGAAGGTGAGGCAGTGGCAGGTCGCCGACCAGGGACGAAAGGGCGTACGAGCGGAACGCGAGCGCCCGCCGCGTCTGCCCAGCTCACCCTCGACGACTGGGAGACGCAGCGCCGGCTCGCCATCGAGCCAGACCCGCCTCCTCCCCCTTCCCCGCCCGGCGATCGCGAGACGGCCGGCGCGGACGGAGTCGCCCGCCTGGCAGACGCGCTCGCTCCGAGGCTCGCAGCCGAGCTCTCCTCCCGCCTGCCCGCGCCCACCGTCGAACAGGCGACCCCCGCGAAACTCCTCACGCTCGACGAGCTCGTCGCCCAGCTACCGCCCGCAAAGCGGCCGCAGACGTGGAAGCGATGGCTCTACGAGCGCACGCGGCGCGGCGAAGTGCCCGGCTGCGTCAAGCTCGGCGGCATGCTCTTCTTCGAACCCGAGCCCGCGCTCGCCTGGCTCCGCGCGGGAGCAGCGTCCACGAGGTAGGAGGGAACTTGGAATGGCCGTCGTGAAGCGTCGAAGTGGGAACTACGCGATCGTCTACCGCGCCAACGGACGACAGATCTGGGAGTCGATCGGGCCTAGCAAGCGCGAGGCGGAAAGGGCGGAGCGCGAGCGAAGGCGGGCAGCCGACCGCGGCGAGTGGATCGCCCCGAGCCGCATCAGCCTCCAACAGTACGGCCGAGACTGGCTTCTCATCCGCGATCCCAGCCGGGTCGCCGCAGCCGGCGGCCGACGAACGAGGACGCGGCTCGAGGCCTCGACGTTCGATCAGTACGCGAGCGTTCTCGAGCGACACGTCTTCCCGCGCCTCGGCACGCGCCCCCTTGGCTCGCTTCGGACGGCCGATGTCGACGCTCTGATCCACGAGCTCGAAGCCGAAGGCAAGGCGCCCGGGACGGTCCGCAACGTCATCGTTCCCCTTCGCAAGCTGCTCGCTGACGCAGTCCGCCAGGGCCTGCTCATCGCGAACCCAGCCGCGAACGCAGATCTCCCGCCAGCCCAAGACTTCGTCGGGCAGGAGATCCCGTCCCGGGACACGGACGCGATCCGTGAGGCGCTAGCCGAGCTGGCGAGGCCCGACCCGATGAGGGAGGGCGAGCCGGACCTTTTCTTCGTTCACCTCTTTGATGTTGCGCTCGCGACCGGGCTCCGGCTCGGCGAGCTCCGTGGGCTCCGCTGGGGCGACGTCGACTTCGAGCGAAGCGTGATCCGCGTTGGGCAGGCCTACTCGCGGCGGACGCTGAAACGCCCGAAGACCGACGCCGGCAACCGCTCCGTCCCCCTCTTCGCCAGCGCCGAGGCGGCGATGCGAGAGCTCGCAGCACGCGCCTTCACGCGCGGCCGCTTCGCCGACAACCAGCTCGTGTTTCCGACCGAGCGCGGGACGCCACTCGACGGCTCCAACTTCAACCACGCCGTGTGGACGAAGGCGCTGCGGCGCGCCGGCCTGGGCGAGTGGACTGTCGACCGGAACGGGAAGCGAAGGTGGAGAAACCGCTATCGCTTCCACGACCTCCGCCACACCGCGGTCTCGCGCCTGGTCGCCGAGGGAGCGGACGTAAAACTCGTTCAGACCGTTGCGGGCCACTCCAAGTCGTCGCTCACCCTCGATCGCTACACGCATCTGACGGACGAGCGCGTCCGCGAGGCCGCGAAGCGATTCGATCCGGCGCGCAAGCGTTAGCAGGGCGTTAGCAGCGGTCCTGCGGCGCGGTCGGGAGGCAGATGAGGAAAGCCCCGCTTTTGCGGGGCTTTCCTTATGGAGCGGGCGAAGGGAATCGAACCCTCACCACCAGCTTGGAAGGCTGGGGCTCTACCATTGAGCTACGCCCGCGGGCTCGAGGCCAACGATAGCCGGTTCCCCGAAGGGGGGATACCCGCGAGAGCCTGGCCCGCCCATCATCCGACCAAACCATCTGCACGAGGCGGAGCGGTCACGCCTACGGGACAAGGGGATTCGCGTGACCCTCGAACGGATCGACGAGCTCAAGCCGCGCCAGGCAGTCATCGGCTACACGCTGTTCATGACGCTCTGGATCGTCGCCTTCGCGCGCACGGAGCGGGCGCTGCCGACGGTCGTCGTGCTCGTGCTGCTGCTCCTCCCCGCGGTCGTGCACTTCGGCCTCGGCTACGTCGTCGCGGACTGGCGCGCCCTCTACCTCGCCGGCGTTCCGATCGTCGTCGCCGCCGTCGCGGGCGGACTGCCCTCGGCGCTCTGGGCCGCCGTCGTGCTCCTGACCGCGTTCCCGGGCGCGCCGCTCGTCGCCGCCGGCGTGTACGTGCGGGGCTGGCTCGAGCGCCGCGACCCCGCGTACGTCGATCCCTGGCTGATCTAGCCCGAGCGGCCCTCGGGCCGCCGGGCGGCCCGTATCCTGGGTCGCCGTGGCGCCCGACCCGTGGAGCTGGCAGCCGGCCTGGGTCGAGCTCGCGGCCGTGGCCGTCCTCGTCGCCGCCTACGTCCTCTCGGCGCGGCGGCACCGGCCCTCACGCGGCCGCATCGCCTCCTTCGCCGGTGCCGTCACGCTCCTCCTGGCGGTCACGGTCACGCCGATCGGGACGCTCGCGCTCCACTACCTCGTCTCGGCGCACCTCGTCCAGAACGTCGCGCTGGCCGAGTGGATCCCGCTCCTCCTCGTCGCGTCCGTCCCCCCCGGGCTCGCCGTCTCGCTCGCGCGCCCGCGCGCCGTGCGGGTCCTGACGACCCCGTTCGTCGCGCTTCCGCTCTGGCTCGCCGCGTACGGGGCCTGGCACATCCCCGCCCTCTACGACTCGGCGCTCCGCCACCACGCGCTCCTGCACCTCGAGCACCTCACGTACCTCGTCACGGGCTTCCTCCTCTGGTGGCCCGTCCTCCAGAAGCATCCCTGGAGCCTCACGGACGGCGCCCGGTGCGCGTACCTGTTCGCGGCGTTCGTCTTCGCGAGCCCGCTCGGCCTGCTGCTCGCCCTCCTCCCCAGCCCCGCGTACGACTTCTACGAGGAAGCGCCCCGCATCTGGGATCTCACGGCGCTCGGCGACCAGCAGATCGCCGGCATCGCGATGGCGGTCAGCGAGGCGATCGTCTTCTTCACCGCCTTCGCGGTCTTCTTCGTCCGCTTCATGGCCGAGGAGGAGCGCTGACGCCTAGTCGGCTCCGCGCCCGGGGAACCGGCGTGCCGCTTCGCGCACGTGCTCGAGGTCGAGCGTCATCTCGAGCAGCCCGACCTGTTCGTCGTAGACGCCGGGATCGGTCTGCTCCTTGACGTCCTCTTCGAGGATGTGAACGACTGGGAGCCCCAACTGGACTCCTGCCAGCGGACCCACGTAGGCCGGATCTCCCAGGGTGACCGTCTCGGCCGCGACCTCGAGCGACTCGAGGTCGGCGGCGCCGAGCACCACCACCAGGTCGTCCGCGCCGTGCTCGTCGACCAGGCTCATGATGCGGTCCTGGTTCTCCGGGTCCATGGCGCCGGCTGCCGTTCAGACGAAGCACTCCGTCTCGACGAAGACGACCTCGGCTCCCGCCGAGCGGACGCACTCCGCGATCGCGGGCCCGGGTACGCCGTCCCGCTCGCCGAGCGCGATCACCTTCTTGCCGTCGAGCTTCATGCAGCCTCACCTCCCCTCGTCGCCGCGAGCCTGGTGAACGCCCGCTCGATGTCGTTCTTCGAGACCTCGCCGGAGAGGCGCTCGAGCTCCTCTCCGTCCTGCATGAGCACGTACGTCGGGAGCCCGAAGACCCGCAGGTCCCGGCAGATCTCTCGGTTCTCTGACGAGTTGACCTTCACGACGCGGACCGCGCCGGCGGCTTCGTCCTCGAGCTTCGCGATCGTGGGCATCATCGCGAGGCACGGCTGACAGCGCGGCCCCCAGAAGTCGACGAGGACGCTGCCCTCGCCCGTGAGCTCGTGGTACGTGTCGAGGGTGGCGTCGATCGGCACGGCTACTCCTTTCCCGGTTCGAGGAAAACGGACATCCCGTCAGCGAGCTCCGTCATGCGCCCGAGGAACAGAGAGCCCTTCGCGACGAGCATCGTGGATCCGATCTCGCCCGCCCGGAGCGCGGCGAGCCCGTGGGGAAGCCACGGCACCGCGGAGGCCACGTGGCCCTGCGTCGGCGAGAACCCCGGCAGGCCGTGCGAGCGCTCGAAGCCGTCGAGCTCCTCGCGCGGAAGCTCGCCGCGGCGGACGGCGAGCGCGCCGATCAGCTTGTAGTTGCGGCTCGGGACGTTGCCTGCTCCGGCCGGCTCGGTGATCTCCGGGTCGTGGAGCTCGGTCGCGTAGCGGTCGACGCCGAGGATGCCGCGGCCGAGGCGCTCGAGGGGCTCGACGACGAGGTCCTCGAGAACGGCCTGCTGGGCAGAGCCCGACCCCACGCGATGGCGTCCGACCGCGTCGAGGCGCAGCTCGGGCGCTCCGTCGCCCGGCGGGCCCACGAGCACCGCGAAGCCGGCGAGCACGTCCTCGAGCACCGGGACACCGTGACGCAGCGCGCCCGCGAACTTCATGCCCAGCTTTGCCAGCGACCCGCCCGCGACGACGACCACCCACGGGTGGACGCCCGCCGCGACGAGGGCGCCGGCGACGACCAGCGCGTGGACGGGGCCGCAGCAGAAGGCTTTCACGTCGCTCCCGGAGGCGTTCACGCACCCGGCGTCCTCTGCGATCGCCTTGGCGAGATTCCCGCCGCCACGCTGGTAGCGGTCGCCCACGGCCTCCTCGCCGCTCCCGATCACATAGGAGACATCTTCGGGGGGGAAGCCGTTCGCGCGCAGCAGGTGCTCGAGCGCAAGGGCGCCCGTGGCCTTGCAGGCCAGGTTCTCGAGCAGCACGGGCGCGGAGAGACTCTCGTCCAGCTCGTGGGCGCGGAGCATCGAGCCGACGATCTGCTCCCCCCCGGCGATCGTGAGACCGCCGTCGGTCGCAGGCCGGCCGTCGAGCCTGAGCAGGTTGAAGGAGTCGGCTGCCTCCATGCGGCGGTACAGCTCCGGCTCGTCGACGAAGACGCCGTACGGGCCGTCGGCGCGCCCCTCGGCGCCGTGGCGCCACCAGGGGCGCTCGATCTGCCAGAGGGCTTCGGGACGCAGGTTGCCGAGCAGCGCCTGGTGCGGCGGGTAGGCGAGGGCGTCCTCGTAGGTGCGGAGCGCGCCCGTGAGCGAGGCGAGCAGGCCGTCCGCGTCGGCGGCGAGCTCACGGGTCGGCTTCGAGCCGTAGCGGACGAGGTCGGGGGAGTGCGCGAGGACGAGCGAGCACGCGTGAATCGCGGCGCGCCCGCTCATCCCGCCTCGACCTCCCAGACGGTCAGCGGCTCGACGGGGGTCGCGAGCATCTCGAGGGCTCGCTCGACGATGCGCAGGCGCTCGCCGTCGTCGAGCCCGAAGGGATGGGTGATCGCCGGCCCGCGCACGACCCTATTGGCGCCGATCATCGTCGCGATGGTCGGAAGCGACGTCACGAAGACGGTGGGAAGGCCCGCCCGCTCCATCTCCTTCGCCAGCACTGACCCGCAGCGCGTCCCGGTCCCTCAGGTGCCCGACAGGAGGACGGCCTCGACGCCCGCCTCCCGCAGCTCCGCCGCGATCTCCGCCCCGAAACGGATGGAGGCCGCAACCGGGGTTCCGTTTCCGGTCGTGGTGTAGAACGCGTCGTGGACGCGGCCCAGGCGGCCGCGCTCCTCGAGCGCACGCACGGTATCGAGCGGAACCAGTCGGTTCGGGTCCTCGTTGGCGACCGTGACGTCGAACCCCCCGTGGACCGACTCGTAGCGCCCGGCGGCAAGGCCGCGCTCGCCGGCCAGCGAGTAGCGCAGCCAGCCCTGCGCGCGGATGGCCGGCAGGCGATCGGGATTTCCCTGGGGAACGCATCCGGACTCCGTCACCAGGGCGAGGACGGTACGAGAGAGATCGATGACCGGCTCGGGCGGCGGCACGCGGTCGAATCCCGCGCCAACCTCGCTCCGCGTCTCGCCGCCGAGCTTCGCGAGCACGAGGTCGATCGCACGCTCCGCGCCGATCCGCTCGGCGACTCGGTTCCGACGAAAGCCACGAGGGAGGTACCCCTCCTCCTCGGGCGGCCCGAGCTCCCGCCCGGAAGCGAGCGCCTCGGCAAGGCGGGCGATGCGTGGCAGCGCATCGCGCATTCCCGCGACGTTGACGGACGTCGGGACGATCGGCACGGCGCCCTCGGCGGCGGCGACACCCGGGTTCTCCTCGTGCATCGCGGCAAGCGCGGGGATGCCCAGGCGCTCCGCAGCGGTGCGCGAAAAACGCGCGCACGCGTAGCCGTAGCGGCCGGAGCCGAACGCGGGCCCGGCGACGACGAGGCCCGGACCTTCCTC
>JBOHAK010000225.1:0-2917 GCA_050697795.1 Gaiellaceae bacterium | reverse complement strand
CTCGAGCGCGATGCCGCGCCCGATGCCGCGCCCGCCGCCGGTGACGAGCGCGACCCGGCCCTCGAGCTCTCGCTGGGCGGCCATCCTCGCCGGATCCTACGCCAGCCACGCATCCGGCCCGGCTGTGATGCTGAGCCGGTGAGCAGCGACCAGGAGAAGCGCCTCGCCGCCGAGGCGGCGGCCGCGCTCGTCGAGGACGGCATGCTGCTCGGGCTCGGGACGGGCTCCACCGTGGCGTTCTTCCTGCCCGCGGTGGCCGCGCGGGGTCTGTTCGTCAGGTGCGTCGCCACCTCGCTCGCAACCGAACGCGCCGCGCTGGAACTCGGCCTGCGGGTGGAGCCGTTCGACGAGCTCGACCGCCTCGACCTCGCCGTCGACGGCGCCGACCAGATCGACCCCTCCGGCTGGCTCGTGAAGGGCGGCGGCGCCGCGCACACCCGCGAGAAGGTCGTCGCGGCGGCCGCCGAGCGGTTCGTCGTGGTGGCGTCGTCCGACAAGGCGGTCGACGCGCTCGGCCCGCCCGTCCCGCTGGAGCTCCTCGCCTACGGGCTGCAGGCGACGCTGCGCGCGCTCGCGCCGGTCGAGCTCCGCGACGTCCCGCCGAGCCTGGACGGCGGGGTGATCGCGGACTACCTCGGGCCGGTCGGCGACCCCGCCGCCCTGGCCGCCCGCCTCGCGGCCGTGCCGGGCGTCGTCGAGCACGGCCTCTTCGGCCCTGACCTCGTGGACGAGATCCTCGTGGCGCGGGGCGACGAAGTCGAGCGCCGGCGCCCGTAACGAGCGCTCGACGTGACAGACTGCCCTCCGTGGACTTCGTCACGCGAGGCTTCCGCGGCCGGCGGCGCGACCCGGACGAGAGCGGGCGCGTCCCGCCCGGCCAGTACGTGACCGGCGACTTCCCGGTCCTCTCGGCGGGCCCGACCCCGCACACGCCGCTCGAGGAGTGGAGCTTCGCGATCATCTCCCAGTCGGGCGAGCAGCTCGCAGGCTGGTCGTGGGACGAGTTCCGCGCGCTCCCGAGCGAGACCGTCACCGTCGACATCCACTGCGTCACGAAGTGGTCGAAGCTCGACACGACCTGGGAGGGCGTCTCCGTGGACACGCTCCTCGACGGTCTGGACGCCGACGCGGGCTACGTGACCGCCTTCTGCGACGGCGGCTACACGACCAACCTGCCGCTCGAGGACGTCACGGACGGCAAGGCCTGGGTGGCGTTCGGCTACGACGGCGAGCCGCTCGACCCCGAGCACGGCGGCCCGGCACGCCTCCTCGTTCCGCACCTCTACTTCTGGAAGAGCGCCAAGTGGGTGCGCGGCCTCGGTCTGATGGACGAGGACGCACCCGGCTTCTGGGAGGGGCTCGGCTACCACCTGTACGGCGACCCGTGGCGGGAGCAGCGCTACTGGGGCGACTAGCGCCGCGTATCGGCTGGCGCCTCGCGGAGCTCGTCGAGCACGTGCCGGAGACCCCGAGGACGGCGACCCTCCTCCTCGACGTGCCGGGCTGGACGGGGCACCGCGCCGGCCAGCACGTGGACGTCCGGCTGACGGCCGAGGACGGCTACCAGGCGCAGCGGAGCTACTCGATCGCCTCCCCGCCCGAGGACGAGCGGCTCGCGCTCACCGTCGAGCGGCTCGAGGACGGGGAGGTCTCTCCCTTCCTCGTCGACGAGCTGCGCGCCGGCGACCGCTTCGAGCTCCGCGGCCCGATCGGCGGCTACTTCGTCTGGGAGGCCGGAAGCGGGCCGCTCCTGCTCGCGGCGGGCGGGTCCGGCATCGTGCCGCTCATGGCCATGCTCCGCCATCGCGAGGCGGCCGGCTCGGACGAGCGCGCCAGGCTCCTCTACTCGGCGCGCTCGCTCGACGACGTCATCTACCGGGAGGAGCTCGCACGGCTGTCGGCGGGGAACGGAGGCCCGGACATCGCCTACACGCTGACGCGCGAGCGGCCCGCGGGCTGGACGGGCTTCGACCGCCGCGTCGACGGGGCCATGCTCGCGGAGGTCTTCGGGCCCGCCGACCCGGCCGCGACCGCGTTCGTCTGCGGTCCGACGCGGTTCGTGGAGACCGTGGCGGACGCGCTCGTCGCCCTCGGCCACGACCCGGTGCGCGTTAAGACGGAACGTTTCGGCCCGACGGGAGGATGAGATGGAGGACGCCGATCTGAGGCTCGACGGAAACGCGGTCGGAGGGCTCCTGGGGGAGGTCTTCGCCTGGGAGGCGACCATGGCGCGAGGCACGTGCGCCTCGTGCGGCGCCGTGGGCGAGGTGGCGACGCTCGTCGTCTACGCGCAGGCGCCCGGCACGGTCATGCGCTGCCCGGCGTGCGGGGCCGTGCTCCTGCGGATCGTCCGGGCCGGCGAGCGCCTGTGGCTCGACGCCCGCGGCCTCAGCAGCCTGGAGCTGCGCGGCTAGGAGGGCAGGGCAGCCAGCAGGAAGCGCAGGCGGTCGACGACCGCGTCCTCGTCCTCCGCCGCCGTCCCCGCCGGCAGGGCCGAGAGGATGCGATGCCACGTCAGCGCGCGGCAGATCCCGGCCAGCAGGTCCGCCGGCTCCAGCGCCGCGATGAGCTCGGCTCGGGGACGGAAGCGCGTCCAGGGCTCGAGGTACGCGTCGCGAAAGCGATCGAGCTCCGCCGCGCCTTCGTCCATGCCGCGCTCCCAGGCGAGCACCCGGAGGGTCACGTGGAGCGTGAAGAACGGATGGCTGACGCAGGCGTCGCCCCAGTCGAAGACGACGTAGCCACCGTCGCGCACGAAGGCGTTCCCCGTGTGGAGGTCGTCGTGCTGGATCGTCTCCGGGAGGCCGAGCGCCTCGAGCTCCGCAGCGAGTCCGGCGACGCGAGGCGCCAGCGCGCGGAGGCGGCCGCGCTCGCCGCCGGTGAGGGCGTCGACACGCTCGAGGAGCTCCTCGTACTG
>JBOHAK010000224.1:0-3348 GCA_050697795.1 Gaiellaceae bacterium | reverse complement strand
GCCGGCGCGTTGTCATTCACGCCGCCACACTCGCCGACGAACCGCGCGTGAGCGGGCTCCTCTCCGCGCGCGGGTACCGCGAGGTGCGCCGAACCCAGCTCATGCGGATCGACTTCGTCCGCGAGCCGCCGCCCCCGGCGGCGCTTGCGGGTTTCGAGGTCCGCACGTTTCGACCGCGCGACGCGGAGGAGCTCTTCGCAGTCCACCGCGAGGCGTTCGCCGACCACTGGGGAGAGGGAGAGTCGACGTACGACGACTTTCGCCATCACCTGCTGGACACGCCCCGGTTCGAACACGAGCTGTGGTTTCTCGCCTGGCGTGGAGAGGAGCTCGCCGGCTACGCCGGCGTACGGGAAGAGGCCGACGAGGACTCGTCCCGCGGGTACGTCGACATCCTTGGTGTCCGTCGCGCCTACCGCCGCCGGGGCCTCGGCGAGGCGCTTCTCAGACACGCCTTCCAGGCGCTCTTCAGGCGCGGAAAGCACGGCTGCGACCTCCATGTCGATGCCCAGTCGCTCACCGGGGCGACCCGACTTTACGAGCATGTGGGCATGAGCGCCCATCCACGCTTCGCACTATGGGAGAAAGAGCTCCGACCCGGGCACGAGGCCTCGACGTGAGACCTGACGAAATGCCCACAGCCTTCCGCCAGCGGCCGCGCTCCGCGGCCTCCTCGCCCGGAAGAACCCGGCTCCCTCCTTCGTCCTGACGAGAGCAGCGGTTCCACGAAGGAGAGAGGTGAGATGGCGCAGCACGGGGTCAAGGGCAGGATCGACGTTCACGCGCGGCGCCTGCGGTGATGTTCGCCGAGCTCGAGCGCTGCGCCCACTGTCACCAGCGTTATCCGGCGCCGTTCGGCCACCGCTGCCCGCAGGCGTCATTCGCCGCGCAGCGCGAGCAGGAGTTCGAGCACGAGTTCAGGTCCTGGCTCGAGACGAACGAGGGTCGGTTCGCCGAGTACCTGGCTCGGAAAGAGCGGATCGGGTAGCTCGCGCTACACGTCGGCGTCGAGCCGACGCCCGAGGTAGCGCTCCAGGTCCGGCCCATTCGGATGGGCGAGCACGTCCTCGAGCCAGGCGCGGCGCTCGAAGTCGACGATGGCGAGCTCCCAGACGCAGCCGGCGGGCTGGTTCTCGACCTGGGCGAAGGCGATCGGATCGTCCTTGGGGCTGACGTAGATCCGCTGGTGGAGCTCGTTCTCCGACTGCCACCAGTAGATCAGGGCGATGTAGAGCGACGTGGCGTCGTGGGCGGTGGCGAAGCCGACGCCGTAACGGTCGTCGCCGGCGGCGGGCTGGGGGAGGACGGAGGCGGCGAGCTCGCGCGTCGCCTCGACGAACTCCGGCTGCGGCTCCTTGCCGGCCAGCGCGATGCCGTAGAGCTTGAGCCGCCAGCCGTCCAGGTCCTCACGCCGGATGAGCCGGACGTGACGGGGCTCGTACGGTCTGGTGAGGCCGGTTGGCGGGGACTCGGGCGCGACGTCGGTCATCGGTATCCGTAACGCTAGCTGCGGGGACCGGGCCCGACCCGGGCGGCCGGCACGATTTAGGGCTAAAGGTCGTCCTCAATCGTGCCGACAGAAGGACCGGTTCCGACGTGAGGCCGCAACACGCCGGGACCTCCCTGGAACGGGCCGCCTCACGAGGCGGCCCCTTCATTTTCCGGGCAAGCTAGCTCTCGAGCCGGCGGCGGAGCTCGTCGAGCGGGATCGTCTCGGGCTCGTAGCCCTCCAGGCGAAGCGCCTCCTCGAGGTTCGCGACGAGCGCGTCGCGGAACGCGAGGTCGGCCTCCGCACGGGCGACGATGTCGTCGAGGCGACCGCGCGCGATCGGGAGCACCTGGGCGGCTTCGACCCACGCCTGCGGCGCGGGCGGGAGGGCCTTGATCAGCTCGGCTAGGCGTTGTTCGTCGTAGGCAGTCAATCGGATCTCCGTCAACTGGACGGGTCGGCGGACGGGTTTCTTCCTTCCAGGGCCTCCCTGAGCCGGGAGAGGCAACGGGAGATTCGGCTCGCGATCGTCCCCGAGGGGATGCCGAGCGCGCCGCCGATCGTGTGGTAGCTCTCGTCCTGGGCGAAGAAGCGGTCGAGGATCTCGCGGCAGTTCTCCGACAAAGTGGCCATGGCCTCGTGGACGGCGAAGGCCTCGTCGAGCGTCCCCATGGTCTCGTCGGCCCCGCCGGGCATCGTGTCGGGGTCGACGATCTCCTCGCGGGAGCTCGCGCGCAGGCGGTCGATGCAGGCACGGCGCGTGAGCTGGCCGATCCACGGCCGGATCGCCTCGTCCGAGCGGAGCTTCTCCAGGTGCTCGTACGTCCGGGTGAACACCTCCTGGAAGACCTCCTCCGCGTCCTCCTGACTCAGCCGGTATGCCTGGCAGCAGATCGCGTAGACGTAGCGCGAGAAGCGCGTGACGAGCTCGCGCCAGGCGTCCTCGTCCCCGCGGCGGCACCGGGCGACCAGCTGTGCGTCAGGGAGAGAGGCGAGTTGCACGGCAGGAGGTATGAAACCGCAATCGGAGGCGGGAGGGAAGATCAGGGGCCGGCCCATCGTCCTGTGGCTGGCGAGAGGAGAACCTCATGCAGCGGCCTGAAACCCATCTGGACATCGTGCGTGCGCGCCACAGCGACCTGTTGCGGCAGGCCCGCGCGGGGCAGCTCGCGGTCCGTCTGGCCGCCGGCCGGCGCGAGGAGCGCCGGTCGCTGGTCGAGCGTCTCCGCCGGCGCGTGGCGCGCCCTGCGTCGCCAGCCCCGGCGTCGCGCTAGCAGTCGGCGGGAAGAAAAAGGGTGGAGCCCCGGTAGGGGGCCGGGGCTCCTGCCCGCCGACGCGGTATCAACCCCGGGACAAGGTTCGCGTCAGCGGGCGTGGTCCTATTCTGCTCAAACCTGGTAGATCCTCTCAACCCACAAGCGGCGAAAAGTTCGCTCGCTACGATGATTTCGTCACGGCGCGGTGGCCGAGTGGTTAGGCAGAGGCCTGCAAAGCCTCGTACACCGGTTCGAATCCGGTCCGCGCCTCTGGGCCGCTCCGAGCAGGGTTTTGCGGAGCGGATTGATCCTGGAGGCGTCTTTCCCTTGCGGCCAGGACGCGGCTGAGGTCGGCCGCGACGTCCTCGGTTGCCAGGTGCGCGTAGAGGTCGTTTGTCGTCCTGATCGACTCGTGCCCGAGCGCTCGCGCGAGCGTCTCGAGGCGGCCGCCGTCTCGGAGCCAGCGGGTGGCGAAGGTGTGGCGGCAGACGTGCGGGCTGCGGTAGGTGACGCCGGCACGCCCGCAGCAGGCGCGCCACCAGCGCGCGAAGGTTGCTTCGCCGATCGGGCGCTCGCGGTGGAGGCAGGCCTCACCGAACTGGT
>JBOHAK010000223.1:0-4744 GCA_050697795.1 Gaiellaceae bacterium | reverse complement strand
CGAGTCGATGCGTCGGCAGCTGGCCTCCGAGCTCGGAGCGCACGGCGTGCGCGTCGTGACCCTGCGGACGGGCGGCGTGCCCGGGACGATCCCCGAGGGCGTCGAGGGGCGCGAGCGGATCGTGGGGGACATCGAGACGATGACGATGCTCGGGCGGGCCGCGACGCTCGAGGACGTGGGCAACGTGGCCGCCTTCGTGGCTTCCGACCGCGCCCGCACCATGACGGCGGCCACCGCGAACATCAGCTGCGGAGCGCTGGTCGACTAGGAGCCTGAAGGGGTCATCTAGAATCGCAGGGCATGAGCCAGGACTTCATGCCGCTGGTCGCCTGGGACCACATCGAGCTCTGGGTGGGGAACGCGAAGCAGTGCGCCCACTTCTACGAGCACGCCTTCGGCTTCCAGCCGGTCGCGTACGCGGGCCCGGAGACGGGCGTCCGCGACCGTGCCTCCTACGTCCTCGAGCAGGGGGAGATCCGCCTCGTCGTGACGAGCGCGCTGCGCCCCGACCACGAGGTGGCCCGGCACGCGCACGCCCACGGCGACGGCGTCAAGGACGCGGCGTTCCAGGTGACGGACGCGACCGACGCCTACCGCGAGGCGCTCCAGCGCGGCGCGCGGGGCGTCGACGAGCCGCGCTGGGTCGAGGACGAGCACGGCCGTGTCGAGCTCTCGTCGATCGCCACCTACGGGGAGACCGTGCACTCGTTCGTGAACCGCGAGGGCTACGAGGGCGCGTACCTGCCCGGCTACCGGGCGCTCGACCCGGGGAACGGGCAGCCGCAGCTCGGGATCGGCCTGAAGCTCGTCGACCACGTCGTCGGGAACGTCGAGCTCGGGCGCATGGAGCACTGGGTCGAGTTCTACGAGCGCTGTCTCGGGTTCAAGGAGCTCATCCACTTCTCGGACGAGGCGATCACGACCGAGTACTCGGCGCTCATGAGCAAGGTCATGACCGGCGGCGGCGGGCGGTTCAAGCTCCCGATCAACGAGCCGGCCGAGGGGAAGCGCAAGAGCCAGATCGACGAGTACCTCGAGTACTACGGCGGCCCGGGTGTTCAGCACATCGCCCTCGCGACCGACGACATCGTCTCTACCGTGGACGCGCTGCGCGAGCGCGGCGTCCGCTTCCTCGGCACTCCGGATGCGTACTACGAGGACGTCGGAGAGCGCGTGGGCGAGATCGGCGAGGACTGGTCGGACATTCGCCGACTCCGTATCCTCGCCGACCGCGACGACGAGGGTTACCTCCTCCAGATCTTCACGAACACGGTTCAGGACCGCCCGACGCTGTTCTTCGAGGTGATCGAGCGCCACGGCGCGGTCGGCTTCGGCGAGGGCAACTTCAAGGCCCTCTTCGAGGCGATCGAGCGTGAGCAGGCGCTGCGCGGAAATCTCTGATCCCAGGTGGGCTACAGTCGGCTGGCACGAGCGAGTACCGGGGGGCGTCCACAGCACTTCCCTGATCCGTTCGAGTGCGTGGGAAGGGAGGTGTTCACATGGCAACCGGAACCGTGAAGTGGTTCAACGACGCGAAGGGCTACGGCTTCATCGCGCCCGACGAGGGCTCGAAGGACCTCTTCGTCCACTTCTCCAACATCGCCGGTGACGGCTTCAAGTCGCTGGTCGAGGGCGCGCGGGTCGAGTACGAGGCCCGCGAGGGCACCAAGGGCCCCGAGGCGACCGACGTCATTCCGATCGAGGGCTGAGCCCTGAGGCTCTGCACGTTCGCGACGGGGGGTCGTCAGGCCCCAGGGCGGGTCGAGGGGGATCGGGTCGTCGAGCTCGGCGCCCCCTCGCTCGCCGCATGGCTCGAGGCCGGCGGCGACGAGGTCGGCGAGCACGCGCTGGCAGACGTGCGACTCGTCGCGCCCGTACCGCAGCCGCCTTCCGTCCGCGACTTCTACGCCTTCGAGCGCCACGTGCGCTCGGCGCGCGCCCAGCGCGGGCTCGAGATGGCCCCGGAGTGGTACCGGATCCCGGTCTTCTACTTCTCGAACCCGGCCGCCGTGTGCGGGCCCGAGGACGAGATCCCATTTCCGCCCGAGAGCTCCGCCTGGGACTACGAGCTGGAGGCGGCGGCGGTCGTGGGGGCCGACGGCCGCATCGCGGGCTTCACCGTGATGAACGACTGGTCGGCGCGCGACCTGCAGAAAATGGAGATGGCCGTCGGCCTCGGGCCGGCTAAGGGCAAGGACTTCGCAACCACCCTGGGCCCGGTGCTCGTGACGACCGACGAGCTCGGTGACCTGGGCCTCGAGATGGTCGCGCGCGTGAACGGCGAGGAGCGCTCGCGCGGGAACCTCGGCGACCTCCATTGGCCCTGGGAGGAGCTTGCCGCGCACGCCGCGAAGAACACGCGGCTCGTGGCCGGCGACGTGCTCGGCTCGGGCACGGTCGGCACGGGCTGCATCCTCGAGCACGCCGACGGGCGCTGGCTGCAGCCCGGGGACGTCGTCGAGCTCGAGATCGAGGGGATCGGGATGCTGCGGAACCGGGTCGTGGCCGGCGGGCCGGCGGCGCGTTCCAGCACCGAGCCGTCACGCTCCTGACACCGTTCGTCACACACGCGCGCGGATTTCGGCGTTAGCGTCCAGGCCGGTGGGTGGCTCGCGGCCGGCCCCCCGGATCACATGTCCGCTTCGGCCGAGCGTGCCCGCGCGGTCGCCGCCCGCTCGTAGCTCAGCCGGAAGAGCTCCACCACCTCGTCGACGTCCCCGGGGCCCGCGATCGGCCTGCTCACCCAGCCCGACTCGGGGAGCACGTGGTGCGGCCGCGCCCTTCCCTGCGCCACCAGCTCGTCCCGCACGCGGCGCGGGAACGGCAGGTCGGCGAGCCGGTCGCCGTGCAGGTGGCCGAGCTCCCGCTTGCCGAGCCGGAACTCGACGCCGCCGAAGCGGTGCGCGTGCGCGGTCACGCCTTCCCACGAGAGGACTTGCTCGGCGATGCGGTCGGCCACGTCCATCTACCGGATGAGAACGGCCGATATCCTCCCGGCATGCCCATGTACCAGCGGCTCGGCCGCCTTCCCCGTAAGCGCCACGTCCAGTTTCGCGAGAACGGCAGGCTCCTGACCGAGGAGGTGCTGGGGCTCGCGGGGTTCTCCGGGAACGAGTCGATCCTCTACCACCTCCAGTCGCCCTGCCGGGTGCAGGAGGTCGCTGCGTTCCAGCCGATCGAGCGCGAGGAGTGGCTCCCCGACGGCCACGCGCACCGGCACTTCCGCACCCACGACGTCCCCCCGGGCGGCGACCCGATCGGCGGGCGCCGGCTGCTCATGTGGAACGACGACGTCGAGATCGCGCTCGCGCGGCCGACGGAGGAGATGGACTTCTTCTACCGCAACGGCGAGGGCGACGAGGTCGTCTTCGTCCACGAGGGCAACGGCACCCTCGAGACGATCTTCGGCGACCTGCCCTACAAGGAGGGCGACTACGTCGTCATCCCGCGCGGGACGACCTACATGTTCGAGCCGTCAGGCCCGCAGCGCTACCTGCTCTTCGAGACGCCGGGCCTCGTCGAGATCCCACGGCGCTACCGGAACGAGTACGGCCAGATCCTCGAAGGCGCCCCGTACTATCACCGCGACATCCACCCGCCCACCGACCTGCACACGCGCCGCGAGCGCGGCGAGTTCCTCGTCAAGGTGCGCGTGCGCGGCGGGTACCAGGACTACGTGCTCGACTACCACCCCTTCGACGTCGTCGGCTGGGACGGCTTCCTCTATCCGTGGACGTTCTCCATCCACGACTTCGAGCCGATCACCGGCCGCATCCATCAGCCTCCCCCCTCGCACCAGACCTTCCAGGGCCCGAACTTCGTCATCTGCTCGTTCTGCCCGCGGAAGCTCGACTTCGACCCGGACGCGGTGCCCATCCCGTACCACCACTCGAACCTGCAGTCGGAGGAGATGATCTACTACGTCTCGGGCAACTTCGGCTCCCGCAAGGGCATCGCGGTGGGGGCCATCACCCTGCATCCCTCGGGCCTGCCGCACGGGCCGCAGCCGGGGCTCGCCGAGAAGTCGCTTGGCGTCGCCGAGACGACCGAGCTGGCGGTCATGTGCGACACGTTCAGGCCGCTCAGGCTCTCGACCTTCGCCCGCGACCTCGACGACGGCCACTACGCGTACTCCTGGTACGAGCCTCCCTCGGAGGAGCCGAGCCTCGCGGGCGTGACGAGCCACCTGTAGGTGGACGCGGAGCGCTTCCGCCGCGAGCTCCCGGGGCTCTTCGACGACTTCCCGCACTCGGAGCATCCGCGGGACCGGCGCTTCGCGCCGATTCTCGAGCTCGAGAACCTCGCCTCCGAGAACGTCCTTGCTCTCCTGAACCTCGCGGCGTCGTGTCTCGGCCCGGCCGAGGCATACGTCGAGATCGGCGTGTACCACGGCGCCAGCCTGATCTCGGCCATGCTCGGCAACGAGGAGCACCGCTTCGTCGCCGTCGACAGCTTCGTGTTCCCGGACTCCGAGCTCGAGAAGGTGGAGGCCAACCTCGAGCGCTACGGCCTCCCGCGGCCCGAGCTGCTCGTCGGCGACGTGTTCGCGCTCGTTCCGAGCGGGGCGCTCGACGGCATCCCGGTCGGGCTCTGGTACTACGACGCCGCCCACGACTACGACTCCCAGGTCGAGGGCCTCCGCTTCGCCGAGCCCCTGCTCGTGCCGGGCGCGCTGATGATCGTCGACGACACGGACTGGCCCGACGTACACCGCGCAATGGACGACTACCTCGCCTCGCAGCCC
>JBOHAK010000222.1:0-2616 GCA_050697795.1 Gaiellaceae bacterium | reverse complement strand
GCCGAGGCCCCGCCCGACAACGTGTTGCTGGGCGCCGTGGCGGCCGGGATGTCGCTCGTGAAAGCGCACCGGACGCACGGGCACCTCGCCGCCCTGCTCGACCCGCTCGGCCAGGAGCCGATCGGCGACCCGGCCCTCGATCCCGACCGGCTCGAGCCGCGCCTGACGCCCGAGCTCCAGGCGCGCATCCCGGCGAGCGTCCTGCGCCTGCACTGCCCGGCCGAGACCCTGGCGGAGGCGCTTCCCCTCCTCCGGGAGACGTACTGCGGGACGATGGCCTACGAGCTCGAGCACATCTCGAGCCACGAGCAGCGCCTCTGGCTCCGGAACGCGATCGAGTCGGGCGAGTACCGGCAACCGCTCTCGCCGGACGAGCGGAAGGCGCTGCTGCGACGGCTCTCCGACGTCGAGGGCTTCGAGCGCTACCTCCGCCGGGCGTTCCTGGGGCAGAAGCAGTTCTCGATCGAGGGGCTCGACGTAATGGTGCCGATGCTCGACGACGCGATCGAGCTCGCTGCGGCGGGAGGCGCCCGTCGCGTCGTCATCGGCATGGCCCACCGCGGCCGGCTCAACGTCCTCGCCCACACGATCGGCCGGGACGTGGAGTCGATTCTGCGCGAGTTCGAGGGCGAGCGCGCCCTCGAGGCCGTCACCGCCGATCTCGAGAGCGGCAGCGGCGATGTCAAGTACCACCACGGAGCCGAGGGCGTCCGCGAGACGGCGAGCGGCGAGGTCGCCGTCACCCTGGCCTCCAACCCGAGCCACCTCGAGTTCGTGGATCCGGTCGCCGAGGGCGAGACGCGCGCGGCCCAGACCGACCACGCCTCCAGCGACGCCGCCCACGACCCGTCCGCGGCGCTCGCGATCCTCATCCACGGGGACGCGGCCTTTCCCGGCCAGGGCGTCGTCGCGGAGACGCTCAACCTGCAGGAGCTCGAAGGCTACGCCGTCGGCGGGACGCTCCACGTGATCGCCAACAACCAGGTGGGCTTCACGACCGACCCCGAGGAAGGCCGCTCGACGCGCTACTCGAGCGACCTCGCGAAGGGCTTCGACACGCCGATCATCCACGTGAACGCCGACGACGCCGAGGCCGCCATCTCGGCGATCAGGCTGGCGATGGCGTACCGCGAGCGCTTCCGCCACGACGTCGTCGTCGACCTCGTCGGCTATCGCCGCTTCGGCCACAACGAGGGCGACGAGCCGAGCTACACCCAGCCGCTCATGTACACGCTGATCGAGGAGCACAGGCCGGTGCGCGAGCTGTACGCGGAAACCCTCGTCGAGGCGGGCGTGGTCACGAACGAGGAGGCCGGGCGGTTCCTCGACGAGGTGCAGGAGCGGATGCGGGCGGCGCATGAGGCGCTGAAGGCGTCGTTCGGCTCGCCGGGCGGCGGCCGGCGGCGGGACCGCCGGATCGGGCGCGGCGCGGACGTCCAGCTCGAGACGGCCGTCCCGGCGGACGCGCTTCGCGAGCTGAACGAGCGCCTGCTCGAGGTACCCGAGGGCTTCCAGGTCCATCCCAAGCTCGTCAAGGCGCTCGAGCGCCGACGGGAGGCGCTCGGGGAGGAGGGCGGGATCGACTGGGCGCAGGCCGAAGGGCTCGCGTTCGGGAGCCTGCTCGTCGACGGCACGCCGGTGCGCCTCACAGGCCAGGACACCGAGCGCGGCACGTTCTCGCACCGTCACATCGTCCTGCACGACCACGTGAGCGGTGCGACGTACGCTCCGATCCGCCACCTCTTCGACGCGAAGGCGCCCTTCCAGGTCTACAACTCCCCGCTCTCCGAGACAGCGGCGCTCGGGTTCGAGTACGGCTACTCGGTCGCCTGCCCGCGCGCCCTCGTCCTCTGGGAGGCGCAGTTCGGCGACTTCGTGAACTCGGCGCAGGTGATCGTCGACCAGTTCATCGTCTCCGGCCTCTCGAAGTGGGCGCAGAGCTCACGGCTCACGCTGCTCCTCCCGCACGGCTACGAAGGCAACGGCCCGGAGCACTCGAGCGCGCGGCTGGAGCGCTTCATGCAGCTCGCCGCGCAGGAGAACGTCCGCATCGTCAACCCCTCGACGGCCGCGCAGTACTTCCACCTCCTGCGCCGCCAGGCGCTGCACCCGAAGGCGCGGCCGCTCGTCGTCTTGACTCCGAAGGGCCTCCTGCGCCTCAAGCAGGCGACGTCCCATCTGGACGGCCTCGCCGTCGGCGGCTTCCGTGCCATGATCGACGACCCGCGGCTCGAGGCCGACCAGAAGCGCGAGATCGGCCGGCTCGTCATCTGCTCCGGCAAGGTCTACTACGACATCGTCGGCCACGAGGCGCACACGGAGGCCGAGGGCGTCGCCGTCGCCCGCCTCGAGCAGCTCTATCCGTTCCCCGTCGCCGCCTACGACGAGCTCCTGTCGCGCTATCCGAGCGTCACAGAGGTGGTCTGGACGCAGGAGGAGCCGCAGAACATGGGCGCGTGGCGCGCGATCAGGCACCGCCTCGAGGAAGGGCTTCCCGCGGAGGTCGACCTGCGCTACATCGGCCGCCCCTGGCGCGCGAGCCCGAGCGAGGGCTATCCCACAGCGCACGTGCTCGAGCAGGACCGCATCGCCCGCGAGGCGCTCGGGGCCTTCTAG
>JBOHAK010000221.1:0-12367 GCA_050697795.1 Gaiellaceae bacterium | reverse complement strand
GCTGGAGGCCGAAGAACTGCGCGCTCGTCTCGATCTCCTTGAACTGGGCGACCCGAGACGACGGCCCCATGATCTGCACCCAGCCGGAGTTCATGCCCGGCTCGACGCGGTTCAGCTCGCTGAACGTGTCGTCACCGTTCTCGTTCTCCCAGAGATCGCCCGAGAGCGGGTCGAAGTTCAGGCCGTAGCTGTTCCGGATGCCGTAAGCGTAGATCTTCTGGATGTTGGCGCCGGCCGCGCCGCCGATCGCCGCGCCGGCGTCGTAGAACGGGTTGTCGGTCGGCGTCGTGCCGTCGTCGTTCAGCCGCACGATGACGCCCGTGAAGTGGGCGTCGTCGGGCTCCGGGCCGCCGAACTGGTCGTCCGGGATCCCGGGGCCGAACGGCCCGAACTCGAGGTTCTGCATCTGGCCTCGCCGGCCGGTGTCGCCCACAATGGCGTACACCTTGCCGTCGGGGCCGAAGCGGACGACGCCTCCGTCGTGGTTCCCTCGCACCGCCTGGCCGGCGTCCTGCTGGAACGCGCGGAAGCGGATCAGGGTCCGGTCGAACGTGAGCGTCGCGCCGTTCCAGACGAAGCGGTCGAGCCGGTTCCCGAGCAAGGGCACGTCGGTACCCGAGTTCGAGTCCATGCCCGACAAGCTCTCGCTCCAGAACAGGTACACGAACCCGTTCACCATGAAGTTCCGATGGAGCGCGATCCCGAGCAACCCCCGCTCGGAGTTCGAGTTGACGGCGAGGTCGAGGACGGGACCCTCGACGACGCCGTTCCGGACGCGCATCACCCGGCCCGTCGCCTTCTCGTTCACGAGCATGTCGTTGGGCCCGATGAACGCCAGGCCCGTCGGCTGGGCGAGGCCCGTGGCCACCGTCCTCACGGCGAGGTTCGGGTCGACGACGGTGGGCGTCGCCTGAGCCCATGCCTGCGCCGGCACGGCGAGCATGGCGAGAATGGCCAGCATCAGGAGACGCCGGCCCGGTCGCGGTGTTCTCATGTCCCCTCCCTGGAGTTGACTGCGGCTTCTCCCGCCCTTCCCTACGAGGCTGACGGAGGAGCGGTTTGTCGCCTAGAAGGGCGTCGGCGCGTCTGCAGCCAGCTGAGCCGTCGGAGCGGCGCCGGTGAGCGCGCGCGGGATGCGCTCCACGGCCTCCTCGACCTCGTCGGCGGAGACGTCGAGGTGCGTGACGGCGCGCAGGACGCCGCGGCGGGCCGCGAACGAGAGCAGGACGCCTTCGGCGCGGAGCCTCGCCACCGCCTCGTCGGCGTCCAGGCCGAGCGCACCGGCGTCGAGCTGTACGAAGTTCGTCTCCACCTGCTCGAGCCGGACGGGCATCCCCGCCTCGACGAGGCCCTCGGCGAGGCGGCGGGCGTTTGCGTGGTCGTCCGCCAGGCGCTCGACGTGGTGGTCGAAGGCGTAGAGCCCGGCCGCGGCGACGATCCCAGCCTGGCGCATGGCGCCGCCGAAGAGGTGCTTGAAGCGCCGCGCCTTCGCCATCCGCTCGGACGAGCCGGCGACGAGCGCCCCGAGCGGGCAGCCGAGGCCCTTCGAGAGGCAGAGCGTCACGGTGTCGGCCTCCCGCCCGTACGCCGCGGCCGGCGTTCCGCTCGCGACGGCCGCGTTCATGAGCCGGGCGCCGTCGAGGTGGACCGAGAGGCCGTGGCGACGCGCCTCTGCGGCGACCGCGGCGAGCTGCTCGAGCGGCCAGACGCGGCCGCCGGCGCCGTTGTGGGTGTTCTCGACGCAGACGACGCGGGTGGTCGCCATGTGGAGATCGGCGGGCGGGTTGACCGCGTCGCGGACCTGCTCGGGCGTGAGCCGCCCGTCCACGCCTTCGATCGCCTTCATCACGAGGCCCGAATGGACGGCCGGCCCGCCGAGCTCGTAGCGGAAGATGTGCGCGCTCGCCTCGCCCACGACCTCGTCGCCGGGCTCGGAGAGCAGGCGGAGGGCGATCTGGTTCGCCATCGTCGCGGTCGGGACGAAGACCGCCTCCTCGTGGCCGAGGAGGTCTGCGCCGCGCTCCTCGAGGTCGATCACGGTCGGGTCCTCACGCTTCTGCTCGTCGCCGACGACGGCCTCGGCGATCGCCCGGCGCATCCCGGGAGTCGGCTGGGTGAGTGTGTCGGTCCGGAGGTCGATCACGCGTTCACCGTACCTGCGCGAGAGCGCAATCGCGCACCCTCGAGCCGCCTGCCGAGCACCGCGACGGCGACCGCCGTGACGGCCAGCGCCGCCGAGCCTGCGACCGTGAAGGCGAGGGCTGTTCCCCCCACCGCGGCCAGCCAGCCGGCCAGCATCCCGCCCGCCGGGCCGGCGCCGTTGAAGGCGAAGAAGTAGAGGCCCATGACGCGCCCGCGCAGCCGGTCCGGCGTCGCGAGCTGCAGCGTCGAGTTCGCGTTCGAGGTCCACAGGGTGAACGCGAGGCCGGCGGCGAAGAGGAACGGAGCCGCGGCGACGAGAGTCGTCTGCGGAGCGAGCGCGAGCTGGGCCGCGCCGAAGCCTGCGACGCCGGCGAGCAGCAGCTTGGGGCTCGCGCGAGAGATCGCCGCCGCCAGGAGCGCACCCACGAGCGCGCCCGCGCCGAAGCATGCCGTGACGACGCCGAAGACTTCCGGCCCCTCCTCGAGCGTCTTCTTTGCGAGCACGGGGAGCAGCACGTTGAAGTTGAAGGAGAGCGTCGTGACGAGAGCGACCGTCCCGAGCACGACCCCGGCCATCGGCACCCGGCGCAGGAACGTAAAGGCCTCGCGGCTGCCGGCCACGAGCGTCGGGCGGTCGTCGCCGCGGTCGAGGGGCAGGAGCTCGGCCGGCCGGATCAGCCTCAGGCTCGCCAACACGGCCAGGAAGCTGACGGCGTTCAAGAGGAACGCCGCTCCCGGCCCGGCCCCGGCGATCACGGCTCCGCCGAGCGCAGGGCCGATCACCCGCGCCCCGTTGAAGAGGCCGGAGTTGAGGGCGACGGCGTTGGGGAGCTCGTCACGGCCGACCATCTGGAACGTCAGCTGCTGCCGCGCCGGATGGTCGAAGACGAGCGAAATGCCGCGCAGGCCGGTGAGCAAATAGACGTGCCAGACCTCGACGACGCCGCCGAGGGTGAGGGTCGCGAGCGCGGCGGCGAGCGCCATCGAGGCGGCCTGCGTCGCGATCACGACGCGGCGGACGTCGAGACGGTCGACGATCACCCCGCCTACGAGCCCGAGCGCCGTCGCGGGCAGGAACTGGCACAGCATGAGGACACCGACCGCGACCGGCGAATGCGTCAGCTCGAGGACGAGCCACGCGGCGGCGATGTTCTGCATCCACGTCCCCGTGACGGAGACGACCTGGCCGGAGAAGAAGAGCCGGTAGTTGCGATGCTTGCGGAGGCTCGTCCAGGTGCGGCGCTGGGCACGCAGGAACGCGGCCGTCACGCCCCCACCTCGAGGAGCTTGCGGAGCGCCGGAAGGGCTGCCTCCACGCGCTCCAGCTCCTCGGGCTCGAGCCGGCGCAGACGTGCGGCGAGCCAGGCGGTCCGCCGACTGCGCGCCGACCGGAGGATGCGCAGCCCGTCCTCGGTCACCTCGAGCTCGACGCGACGACGGTCGCGCTCCGAGCGGCGGCGGCCGACGAGGCCCGCGGCCTGGAGGCGGTCGACGTAGGCGCTCATCGCCGGGGCGGAGACGCCCTCCAGCGCGGCGAGCTCGCGCACGCCGATGCCGGGATGCGAGCGGATCGAGTGGAGAAGCGCCGCCTGGCCGCCCGTGATGCCGAGCGGTGCGAGCTCTTTACGGAGCTTCCGGTTGAGGTGCAGCAGAGTGGGCCGCAGCCCGTTCGCCACCTCGACCGGATCCAAGATCGTTAACATCGTTAATCATCTTACCCGCGGCCCAGGACGCCTCGCATCACCCGTTCGGGCTACCGTGATGCCGTCATGGATCTCGGACTGGTCGAGCAAGCGGTCGCGGCGCGTGGAGAGCCGGCCTACCGGGCGCGCCAGGTCTGGGAGTGGGCTGCGCGGGGCGCAGTCGGCTACGGCGCGATGACGAACGTGCCCGCCGCGGTCCGCCGCGACCTTGCGGACGCGGTTCCGTTCTCGACGCTCAGGCTTCAGGAGGAGGCGCGTGCGAGCGACGGAACCGTGAAGGCCCTCTTCGGCACTGCCGACGGCCATCCGGTCGAGGCGGTGCTCATGCGCTACCGCGACGGCCGCCGTTCGCTCTGTCTCTCCTCGCAGTCGGGCTGCCCGCTGACCTGCCGCTTCTGCGCCACGGGCGCGATGCAATTCGGCCGGAACCTGACGCCTTGGGAGATGCTCGACCAGGCCCTGCACTTCCGCCGGGTGGAGGAGGTGAACCACGCGGTGTTCATGGGCATGGGCGAGCCGATGCTGAACCTCGACAACGTCGTGGCCACGGCACGGCGGCTTCCCGAGCTCGGGATCACCCACCGGCGCACGACCGTCTCGACGGTCGGCTGGCTCCCAGGCCTGAGCCGCTTCGTGGACGAGGTCGAGGAGCCGATCCGCCTCGCGCTCTCCTTGCACGCCCCGGACGGCGCGCTGCGCTCGGAGCTGATGCGCGTGAACGACCGCTACCCGCTCGCCGACGTCGTCGCCGAGTGCCGCCGCTACGTCGCGCTGCGCCGCCGCACGGTCTTCGTCGAGTACGTCATGCTCGCGGGCGTCAACGACCGGGTCGAGCAGGCTCGGGCGCTCGGTCGCCTCCTCGACGCAAAGGCCTTCAAGGTGAACCTCATCCCGTACAACCCGACCGGCGCCTTCGACGGCTCCTCGCGCGAGGCGATCGGCGCCTTCGCCCACGCTCTGCGCCGCGTCGGCATCCCGACCACGGTGCGCCTGACCCGGGGCCGCGACATCGCCGCGGCCTGCGGCCAGCTCGCGGCGACGCGCTAGGTCGCCGTGCCCGCCTCGGTCGCGGTCGCCGGAGACGAGGTGCGGATCAGGCCGACCGGCTGGGGCCGCGGTCGCCGCGGTCGAGCGCGAGCGGCGGCTACCGCCGGCCGCCGTTCGGGGCATGACCGCCGGACGCTTCGCGGCGGCTCTCGGCTGAGCGAAAAGCTTGCACTCATGTTTCACACACCCGCGCGTCCCTCCGCAGGGACGTCACACACCCGCGCGTTTTTCCTCGTTAGCCTGGAGGTGGGTGGTGGGCTGGGGTGCCCCGAAAGTAGATAGACGCGCGAGCGTTCCGTCGGCACGAGCGCGGCGGCCCGGCTATCCGTCCTCGAGCCGCGCCGCCAGGGCCTCATGACCCGCCTGGCGGGCGTACGCGGCCGGCGTGCGGCCCTCGTCGTCGGCGCGCATCCGGTCTCCGCCGTGAGCGAGGAGCAGCTCGACGAGCCGCTCGCTGCCGTGGTGGGCGGCCGCGTGCAGGGGCGTGAAGCCGCCGCCGTGCTCGAAGTTGGGATCCGCGCCACGCGCGAGCAAGAGCGCCGCCGTCTCCTCTTCGCCCGCGGTCACGGCGCTCTGCAGCGGCGTGACGGCGATGTCCTGGTTCCGGGCGACGACGTCGACCGGCGCCCCCCGCTCGACGAGGAGGCGGGCTGCATCCGGATGGCGGAAGAACGCGGCCAGGTGCAACGGCGTGAACCCGTCCTCGGCCCACGCCGCGGCGAGGTCGGGATCCCCCTCCAGCAGCTCGCGGAGACGGTCCGTCTGACCGACGGCGGCGGACTCGAAGACGTCGAGCTCGCGACCGGATGCCAGGAGCTCGGCGACCCGGCCACCGTCGCCGCGGTAAAGCGCCCCAAGCAGCTCACTCAAAGAAGGTGTCCTCGTCGGAGTACGGGGGCGCACAGCAGCAGAGGACCCGGAGCTCTCCCGCCCGGCCGGCACGGATCTCGTGCCAGGCGCCGGGCGGGATGAGGACCGCGTCGCCCGGAGCGACGGAGCGCCGGTCGCCGTCGACCTCCATCTCGCCGGTGCCCTCGAGCACGGCGTAGATCTCCTCCGTCTGCGCGTGGTAGTGGCGGCGCGTCGCCCGCCCCGCTGCGAGGGTCGCCTCCGCGAGGCTCTGCTCGCGCGCGCCTCCCAGCCTCGCATCGACCAGGACGCGGATCGTCGAGCCGTCGAGCGTGGTGAACGCCTCGGCCCGATCGCGGTTGCGAACCTCCATCAGTCCGCTCCCGCACGCTCCAGCTCAGCGCGGCAGGCCGCGCGCACCGCGTCGTCGACCCCCGAGCGGGCGCACTCCTCGAGCGCGGCAAGCGTCGCCGGTGTCCCGAGCAGACGGGCGGCCCGGGCGAGAGGAGGAGCCTCGTCGGCCTCGCCGCCGCTCAGGCCCGAGATGACGGCTCCCTCGTCCTTCTCGAGGACGAGCGAAGCCGCGCGCGCGACGCTTCGCTCATCGAGCGTCGCCGCCTCCCGCTCCTGCTCGGCCAGCTTCGCGAGCGAGCGGCGGTCGCCGAGCTCGGCGAGCGCCCAGGCAGCGCCGATGCGCCGGCCGACGTCGCTCGAATGAAGCTGCCGGCGAAGGTCGGGGGCGATCGTCCTCGCTGTCTCCGGATCGACCGCGAGGAGCGCGTCGACGGCGGCCTCGCGCACGTCGTCGTCACGATCCCGCGTCATCGAGAGGATCAGCCGGGAGCCGCCCTCGTCCAGGATCCGCGCAGCGGCCCCGGGTACCCACGCGCGCACGCGCGCGCTTGCGTGTCGCGACAGCTCGTCGAGGACGAGCGAGGCCCGCCCCCGATCCGCCTTCAGTCGTTCGCCTTCCTGCTCGACCGTCGCTTCCCCCGCCGGCCCGGCCTCGAGCGCGGCGGCGATCTCGTCGGCGCGGTCGTCCCGCCAGCTGGCCTCGAGCCGCGCGTAGGTCCTTCGCATCCAGCCCTTCTCGGCGAACCGGCGCCGCACGGCCTTCTGGAAGTCCTCCTCGTCGGCCGCCCGCTCGAGGAGGACCTGCTGGAGCACGGGCTGCCCGTCCGGGCCCAGCTCGTCGGCCAGGCGACGCATGGCGGCCACGAACTCGTCCCCCTGATGCTCGTGCGCGAGCGCGTCGACCCGCGCCCCGATCTCCTCCTCGGTCGCCGTCACGCCCCCTTCTGCGCCTCCACGGCCTCACCTGCCGACGGTTCCTGCGCCAGGTCCGGATGCTCGTCGAAGCCGTACTTCACGATCGCCCGCTTGGCCGCCTTCACCTCGTCCAGCCGTCGCACCGGACGCCGGCGCGGCGCGTCCTTGATCGCCTGCGGATCGGATGCGGCCTCGGCGGCGATCGCCCGCATGGCGTCGACGAACGCGTCCAGCGTCTCCTTCGGCTCGGTCTCGGTGGGCTCGATCATGAGCGCCTCGGGCACGATGAGCGGGAAGTAGATCGTCGGCGGGTGGAGGCCGTGGTCCATGAGCCTCTTCGCCACGTCGAGCGCCGAGATCCCGTGCTCGCGCTTCAGGTTCCGCGCGGAGAGCACGAACTCGTGCATGCAGAGGCGGTCGAAGGGAAGCTCGTAGACGTCCCTGAGCCGGGCCAGCAGGTAGTTCGCGTTGAGCACCGCGACCTCGGACATCTCACGCAAACCCGGGCCGTACGCGCGGATGTACGCGTACGAGCGGACGAATACGCCGAACGGCCCGCAGAACCCGCGCACCTTGCCGATCGTCTGCGGCCGGTCGAAGTCGAGGCGGAAGGCGTCGTCGTCGCGGACGACCGCCGGAACGGGCAGGAACGGCTCGAGGACGTCGCGCACGGCGATCGGCCCGCCGCCGGGGCCGCCGCCGCCGTGCGGCTGGGAGAACGTCTTGTGCAGGTTGATGTGGACGATGTCGAAGCCCATGTCCCCCGGGCGCGAGATCCCGCAGACGGCGTTCAGGTTCGCGCCGTCGTAGTAGAGGAGCGCTCCGGCGTCGTGGAAGATCGCAGCGACCTCCTCGATGTGCTCGTCGAAGAGGCCGAGCGTCGACGGATTCGTGAGCATGAGGCCGGCGGTGCGCTCGTCCACCTTCGCCCGCAGGTCGTCGAGGTCCAGGTTCCCGCGGTCGTCGGTCTCCACCTTCTGCAGCTCGAAGCCGGCCATCGCGACGCTGGCGGGATTCGTCCCGTGGGCGGTGTCCGCCGTGATGACGACCCGGCGCTGCTCCACCTCGCCGCGGTCGGCGAAGTACGCCCGCATCAGCATGAGGCCGGTGAGCTCGCCCTGCGATCCGGCCGCCGGCTGGAGCGAGACGGCGTCGAGGCCGCAGATCTCGGCGAGGATCTCCTGCAACCGCCACATGAGCTCGAGGGCGCCCTGCGAGGCCCGTTCCTCCTGGTACGGGTGCAGATCGCGAAAGCCCGGCAGGTTGACCACCCGCTCGTTCACCCGCGGGTTGTGCTTCATCGTGCAGGAGCCGAGCGGGTAGAAGCCGGTGTCGATGCCGAAGTTGCGGTCGGCGAGCGCCGTGAAGTGACGCACGAGCTCGGGCTCCGAGAGCTCGGGGAGCCGGGGCGGCGTGCGCCGGCGGAGCTCCTCCGGCGCCTCGGCCTTCGGAAGGTCGTAGTGCGGCAGCGACCCCGCCCGCCGGCCGGGCCTCGAGCGCTCGAAGATGAGCTTCATCGCGCCACCTCTTCGAGGACGGCCGCCAGGCGGTCGACGTCTGCCGGCGACCTCGTCTCCGTGACGGCGACCAGGATGGCGTCGTCGAGGCCCGCGTAGTCGCGCCCGATCGCATAGCCCGGATGGACCCCGCGGGCGCGCGCGTCGCGGACGACGTCCTTCGCGCTCCGTCCGACCCGCACGGCAAACTCCTTGAAGGTTGTCTGATCCGGAAACACGAGCGGGAGCCCGAGCCGGTCCTTCGCGTACTCGCCGAGGGCCATGCAGGTCTCCCCCTGCTCGCGCAGCCCCTGCGGACCCAGCCACGAGAGGTGGACGAGCCCGGCGAGGGCCAGGAGCGTCTGGTTCGTCGTGATGTTCGACGTCGCCTTCTCGCGCCGGATGTGCTGCTCGCGCGTCTGCAGGGTCAGGACATAGCCGCGCTCACCCCGAAGGTCCGTCGTCTCGCCGACGATTCGTCCCGGCATACGGCGGATGAGCTCAGAACGAGCGGCGACGAACCCGTAGTGCGGGCCGCCGTACGACTGGTAGTTCCCCGCGCTCTGCCCCTCCCCGATCGCGAGCGCGCAGCCGTACGCTCCGGGTGCTTCCAGGACGCCCAGCGAGACGAGGTCCACGTGCGCGACGGCCAGCGCACCCGCCTCGTCGGCCGCCGCCGCCAGGTCGGGTGCGGGCTCCAAGCAGCCGAAGAAGTTCGGCTGCTGGAAGATCACGCAGGCCGCGTCCGCCGACGCCGTGCGCAGCTCGTCGGCATCCGTGACGCCACCGCGGTGGGGCACCTCGACGACGTCGAGCCCGAAGCCCGGAGCATAGGTCTTCACGACCTGACGGACCTGCGGATTCAGGGTCTCGCAGAGAACGACCTTGGTGCGGCCGGTGGCGTGCTTGGCGACGAAGCAAGCATCGGCGGCGACGGTCGTCCCGTCGTAGCCCGAGGCGTTCGAGACGTCCATGCCCGTGAGCTCGCAGATCGCGGTCTGGTATTCGAAGATCGCCTGCAGGATGCCCTGGCTCATCTCGGGCTGGTACGGCGTGTACGCGGTGAGGAACTCGCCGCGCGCGAGGATCGCGTCCACGACGGCCGGGACGTAGTGGTCGTAGACGCCCGCGCCGAGGAACGAGAGCTCCTTGCCGGTGTCGACGTTGCGCCCGGCCAGCTCCGTCAGGTGCGCGACGATCTCGGGCTCCGAGAGGGCCGGCTCGAGATCGAGCTCGCGGCCGAGACGGACGCCCTCCGGGATGTCGCGGAACAGGTCGTCGACCGTCGAGACGCCGACCGCGGCGAGCATCGCCTCCCGGTCGGCGTCGGTGAGCGAGAGAAAGCTCACTGGTCCTCGAGGAGATCGCGGTAGGCGGCGGCGTCCAGGAGCTCGTCCACCTCGGCGGCATCGGTGAGCCGCACGCGGACGAGCCAGCCCTCGCCGTAGGGGTCCTCGTTCACGGTCTCGGGCTCCTCGACCACCTTGGTGTTCACCTCGACGACCTCGCCCGAGAGCGGAGAGACCACGTCGGAGACCGCCTTGACGGACTCGACCTCGCCGTAGCTCTCGTCCTTCGCGAGCGAGGAGCCCTCCTCGGGAGGCTCGTAGTGGACGATCTCGCCAAGGGCGTCCTGTGCGTACCACGTGATCCCGAGCGTCGCGTGGTCACCCTCGACGCGCGCCCAGTCGTGCTCGGGGTGGTACCGGAGGTCCTCGGGATAGCTCTCTTCCGCGGCCACTACCTCTCCTCTCGCTTGTAGAACGGCTTCGAGACGATACGCGCCCGCCGCGGGCGGCCGCGAAGGTCGATCGTGATCGGCGTCTCGGGCGCGGCGTTCGCTGCGTCGACGTAGCCGAGCCCGATGCCCCGATCGAGCATCGGCGACAGCGTCCCGGACGTGACTTCCCCACCCTCCTCGATGGGCATGCCGGTGCGCGGAATGCCCGGATCCTCCATAACGAAGGCGACGAGCTTCTGGTCCGGGCCCTCCTCCTTCTGACGGCGCAGCGCCTCGACGCCCGTGAAGTCCTTCTCGAGGGCGCAGGCCCAGCCGAGGCCCGCCTCGATCGGCGTCCGCTCCGGCGAGATGTCGTTGCCGTGCAGCGGGTAGCAGACCTCGAGCCGGAGGGTGTCCCGCGCGCCGAGCCCGCAGGGGGTCACGCCCTGGTCGAGGACGGCGTCCCAGAGCCGCCCGGCGTCCTCCGGCGCGCAGCCGAGCTCGCAGCCGCGCTCGCCCGTGTAGCCCGTTCCGGCGACCAGGCAGCGGACGCCGAGCACGTCGGCGTCCTCACGAAACGCGAACGGCTCGACCTCGATTCCGAGCAGCTCCAGCGCCTGCGGGCCCTGGACCGCGAGCAAGGCCCACCGGTCGGAGACGTCCTCCGTCTCCGGGAGCGCGGCGTGATTCGCGGCCACGTTCGACGCGTTGACGACGAGCAGGTAGTCGTCGTCCCCGCGGCGGTACGCGATCAGGTCGTCGACGATGCCGCCCTTCCCGTTCGTCAGCAGGGTGTACTGCGCGTGGCCGCCGTCGATGCGGTCGAGATCGTTCGTCAACCGCGCCTGGAGGTACGCGCGCGCGCCCTCCCCGGCGAGCCGGAGCTGCCCCATGTGGGAGACGTCGAAGACGCCGGCCCTGGTCCGCACGGCTCGGTGCTCATCGCCGATGCCCGCGTACTGGACGGGCATCTCCCACCCGGCGAAGGGGACGAGACGCGCGCCGAGAGCGGCGTGGCGCTCGAAGAGTGGCGTGCGCCGGAGCGTCTGCACCGGGGCGCAATCCTATCCGGACGGGGACTGCTCTATCGCGCTCCGGTCGCGTCCGCCGCGCGCCTCCACCCACGTCCGAGCCTGGCCCGCGAAAGGGCGCGGAGCGCTAGGGCCGGCGGAGAAACGAGGGGACTTCGAGGACGTCCGACGGGACGTCGAAGCCCTCCGCGGGCGCCTCGCGCTCGCCCGGCTCCTCGCGGCGTTCGCGCCGGTACGCCTTGTCGAAGCCGGTGGCGATGACGGTGACGCGTACCTTGCCGCCCATCGCCTCGTCGATCACGGCGCCGAAGATCACGTTCGCGTTGAGATCCGACGCGCCCGTCACGACCTCGGCCGCCTCGTTCACCTCGAAGAGCCCGAGATCGGGCCCGCCCGTGATGTTGAGGAGGATCCCAGTTGCGCCTGCCACAGACGCCTCGAGGAGCGGCGAGGAAACCGCGGCCCGCGCTGCCTCCGCGGCGCGGTTCTCGCCCTCCGCCTCGCCGATGCCCATGAGGGCCGAGCCGGCGTCGTTCATGATCGTCCGCACGTCGGCGAAGTCGAGGTTGACGAGCCCGGGGATCGTGATCAGGTCGGTGATGCCCTGCACGCCCTGGCGCAGGACCTCGTCCGCCATCCGGAACGCGTCGACGACCGACGTCTGCTTCTCGACGACCTGGAGCAGGCGGTCGTTCGGGATGATGATGAGCGTGTCGACGTTGTCGCGGAGCTTGCCGATGCCCTCCTGGGCCTGCTCGGCCCGCTTGCGTCCCTCGAAGCCGAACGGGCGCGTCACCACGCCGACCGTGAGCGCTTTCAGCTCCTGCGCGATCTCGGCGATGACGGGCGCGGCCCCCGTGCCGGTGCCGCCGCCCTCGCCCGCGGTGACGAAGACCATGTCCGCGCCCTTGAGCGCCTCCTTGAGCTCGTCGCGCGTCTCCATCGCCGCCTCGTAGCCCTTTGCGGGATTCGCCCCTGCGCCCAGGCCCCGCGTCGCTCCCGCGCCGATGTGGATCTTCTGGTCTGCCTCCACCATGAGGAGGGCTTGCGCGTCCGTGTTGACGGCGATGAACTCGCAGCCGCGGAGACCCGCCTCGACCATCCGGTTGA
>JBOHAK010000220.1:0-6598 GCA_050697795.1 Gaiellaceae bacterium | reverse complement strand
GCCGTAGGCGCGCGTGGAGCCGAAGTCGATGTCGGCGAAGGCCCGCTCGGCCCCCGGCCGCGGCAGCACGGGCAGCCGGTCGAGCAGCCGGCCGTAGCCGCGCCGCGTGCGCGCGAGCCGCTGGTCTACCCGGGAGGCGTAGTCGAGTCGCCCACCGCGCAGCGGCTGGAGCGACCGGCGCCGGTAGCGGAGATGACCGTGCTCCTCGAGCCAGCGGTTGACGTGGAACGTCCAGTGGATCGGCTTCATGCCATGGTCGGAGAGCAGGAGCACGGTCGGCTCCTCGCCGTAGCGCTCGCGCGCCGCGTCGATCAGCTCGCCGCAGGCGCGGTCGACCGCCTCGTAGACCTGCACGAGCTCGTCGCCGGCCTGCGCGGGGTCGTGCGCGGGATGCTCGGGGTCGAGGCGCGCGTAGGCGAGGTGGCCGGCGTGGTCGGACGACATGAAGTCCACGCAGAGGAGCGAGAGGTCGGGCTCGAGCTCCATCGTCAGCCGGCAGACGTCCGCCACCTGCTCGACGTGGCCGACGAGCCCGGCCGCGTATGCGTCGAAGTCCTCCCACCAGCGCTCCTTCATCGGGTGTCGCGCGGTGACGAGGTCGGGGTGCGCGGCGAAGATCCGCTCCCGCGCGCGCTCGGGTAGTACCTGCGGCGGCTCGGGCCCACCGTAGCCCGTCACGACGACCCCGTCGAAGGCCTCGGCCGGGTAGGTGAACGGGACCGTCACGAAGGCCGAGCGGAGGCCCGCGGCGCCGAGCGTCCGCCAGAAGGGCGCGCCGCGACGGCTGGCCGCGCTCTCCATGCGGTGCGTGCCCCGGTTGGGGTTGGCGGAGAAGTTGAAGATCCCGTGGCCGCCCGGGTTGAGTCCGGTGAGGAAGGACGACCACGCGGTCGGAGTGACCGCCGGCACGGTCGAGCGCAGCGGCGCGTAGGAGCCCTCGCTCGCGAGCCGCGCGAGCGTCGGCAGCTTCCCCTCGCCGAGCAGGGAGGAGACGAGGTCGTAATCCGCCCCGTCCATGCCGAGCGCGAGGACCCTCATGCGGAGAGCAGCTCGCGGTAGAGGTCCTCGAGCGCCCGCCCGGGGTCGGGAACCCGCTCGCGTGCCACGCGCTCGTTCCGCTCCCCGTACCGGGCGGCGAGATCCGGGTCGCGCAGGAGCCTCAGCAGCGTGGCCGCGGTCCCGTCCTCGTCGCGCGGCGCCACGATCTCGGCCCCGTCGTCCTGACCGACCCACTCGTCGATCGAGGGCGCGGAGGCCGCCACGACCGGCAGTCCGCTCGCCATGCCCTCGAGCAGCGAGGCGGGGGTCGAGTCCGAGCTCGTCACCGTGACGAGCGCGTCGCAGGCGGCGACGAGCCCGGGAAGCTCGTCCCGGCCGAGCGAGGCGAACTGGACGCGGTCGGCGACGCCGAGCTCGCCGACCAGGCGCTCGATCTCCGAGCCGGCGAGCGACGGGCGGGCCGCCATGACGAGCCGGGCCCGTGGCTCCTCCCGCGCCACGCGGGCGAAGGCGCGGGCGACGACGTCGAGGTTCATGTCGGGCCGGTGGTTCCGCAGCGAGAGGGCCACCCAGGCATCCTCGGGCCAGCCGAGCCGCCGCCGCAGGTCCGGGTCGGCCAGCGCGGGCGCGAAGCGGTCGACGTCCGCGTACCAGACGATTCGCCGCATCCGCTGCGGGTCGGCGCCGAGCGCGGCGGAGGCCTGCTCGTTGACGAGCGAGTTCGTGACGAGGAAGTCGGCCGCCGCCAGCGCCGCGCGGGCGCGCTCGTTCCCCCGGCCGGCTCGCTGGGCGTGGATCAGGATGTCCGTGCCCCACGGGCTCATGACGAGCGGATGGACGTCCGTCTGGGCGGCCCACCAGCCGAACGGGAGGAGGTAGTGCCCGTGCACGACGTCGACCTCGAGCGCCCTCGCCAGCCGCCCGACGGCGGGGCCGATCGCGTACCGCCGGACGACCGGCAGCCGCGTCGCGAGGCCGAGGGCGCGGGCGTCGTGGGCGTGGATGCCGTCCAGCTCGCCGGGCCGCTCGGTGAGCTGGGTGCTCGCCACGTGCACCTCGTGCCCGCGCTCGCCGAGGCGCCAGGCCCACCGCAGGAAGTTGATCGAGCGGCCGGGCCCCACGCCGAGGATGCGAAGCCGTTCGCAGGCCACGGGGCGCAATGGTAGTGAGAAGATCCTCCGCAATGGAGCAGCGCCTCGTGTTCGTCGGAGGCCTCCACCGCAGCGGAACCTCGCTGCTCACGCGCTGTCTCATGCAGCACCCGCTCGTCTCGGGATTCGAGGGAACGGGGGTCCCCGAGGACGAGGGCCAGCACCTCCAGACCGTCTACCGGCCCGCGAAGGACTTCGGAGGCCCGGGCCGCTTCGCCTTCGACCCCGACGTGCGCCTGGCCGAGGACTCGCCGCTCGTGACGGACGAGAGCCGGCGGCGGCTCATGGAGGAGTGGGGCCGCTGGTGGGACACGACCAAGCCGGTGCTCGTGGAGAAGTCGCCGCCGAACCTCGTTCGCGGCCGCTTCCTGCAGGCGCTCTTCCCCGGCGCCCGGCTCGTGATGATGCAGCGTCACCCGCTCGCGGTCGCCTACGCCACGCAGAAGTGGAGCCGGACCTCGCTCCGCTCCCTCGTTCGCCACTGGCTCGCCGCGCACGAGGCCTTCGAGGAGGATCGGCCTCGCCTCGAGCACGTCCTCCTCGTCCGCTACGAGGACTTCGTCGCCGACCCGGCGGCGACCCTCGAGGCGGTCTACGGCTCCCTGGGGCTCGAGCCCGTCCCGCCCGGGATCGAGATCCGCGCGGACGCGAACGACGCCTACCTCGCCCAGTGGCGGGAAGAGCCCCGCCTGCGGCGCGCGCTTCTGACCCGCGCCTTCGAAGAGCGCGTGCAGCGCTTCGGATACACGCTGCGCGCCTAGCCGCGCAGGAGCTCGTAGCCCTCGTTCAGGAAGGGGGTGCGGTCGATGAGGACGGAGATCTCCTCGGCGACGAAGTCGCCCTCCTCCGTCACGATGCGGTCGAGCTGGTCGGGCGGCGTCAGCTCGACCCGCTCGTCGTCCGGCTGGACCGGGTCGTCGGGAGCGAGCTTCAGGACCTCGCAGGCGACGATCACGGGGACGCCGGCCTTCTTGGCGGCCTTCGTGAGCCCGTTCGTCTTCGCCTTGTTGAGCAGCGAGCCGTCGCGGAAGACCGTGTCGGCGCCGAGCAGCAGGATGTGGACGGTGCCGACCGCGTGCTCGGCATCGTCGTCGGCGACCAGGTCCGTCGTCAGGCCGGCGGCGGCGAGCTCCTCCGAGAACTCGCGCCCCTCGCCGGTCGGGTCGGAGACCGTGCAGACGACGCGCGCCGGCTGCGCGTGGAGGAGCGCCTCCCGCGCCGTCGCCGAGGCCGAGTGCGTCATGACGATCTTCTCGCTGAGCTCGTGCGACAGGAGGACGGCGATCGCGGCGGCGGCCCGCTCCCGGCCGGTGATGAGCGCGTTCGCCTCTTCGACGAGCTGCTCCGGCGTCCGGCCGGCGAGCAGCAGGCGGCCGAGCGCGCCCGCGATGGCGCCGATCCCCGGCTTCGCCGCGACGATCCGGCGCGCCGTCGCGACCGGGTCCTCGCCGAGCCGCGCCGCCTCGACGACGGCCTCGACGGCCTCCTTCGCGAGCCAGCTTCCGCCGTGGCGGTTGTCGGCCGCGATGCGCTCCACGCGCTCGGTGAGATCGACGTTCACGGGCGGCAGGGTAGCCTGAATCGGCGGGAGGCAGATCGTGCCGATGGTAGCCTGCGGCGAATGGCGGAGCCGGAAATCGCGCCGGAGGGCGCTCCACGCCTGGCGGAAGCCCCCCTCCCGGAGATCACCCTCGTGGTACCGGTCTTCAATGAGGAGGCCACCCTCGAGGAGGTCTACCGGCGGGCGACGGCGACGCTCGAGAAGCTCGGCAGGCCGTACGAGCTGATCATCGTCGACGACGGCTCCCGCGACGGCACCTGGGCGATCGTCGAGCGCCTCGCGGCGCAGGACGCGCGCCTGCGCGCCGTCCGCTTCAAGCGGAACTTCGGCCAGCACCCGGCCATGCACGCCGGCCTGGTCCGGGCCCGCGGCGACGTCGTCGTCACCATGGACGCCGACCTCCAGAACGCCCCCGAGGACCTCCCGCGACTCGTGGCCGCCGTCGACGAGGGCGCCGACGTCGCGAGCGGCCGCCGCCGGGGACGGGACGACTCCTGGGGCCGGACGCTGCCCTCGAAGCTGGTCAACGGCATGCTGCGCCGCTTCACGAAGGTGGACATCGCCGACTTCGGCTGCGCCTTCAACGCGTACTCGCGCTCCGCGCTCGAGCCCGTGCTCGGGGTCGTCGGGAAGCAGAAGTTCACGAAGGCGCTCGTCCTCTCGGCCGGCGCGAGCGTCGCCGAGGTCGACCTCTCCCACCAGGCGCGCGCGGACGGCTCGCGCTACTCGCCGCTGCGCCTCGTCCGGCTCGCGCTCCACGTACTCGCCGGGTTCTGGCCGCAGCCGATCCAGTGGGCCGGCGTCCTGATCGGCGCAATCTGCGGCGTCCTCACGCTCGCCGTCGGCGTGTGGGGGATCCTCTTCTGGATTTTCAACGGGGACTTCCCCGGCCTCCTCTTCCTCGGCGGCCTCGTGCTCGGCGTGCTCGCGGTGCAAGGATTCATCCTCGCGCTGGTGGGGGAGTATCTGGGACGGATCCAGCGGGACGTCGAGGGCCGCCCGCTCTACACCATCGAACGGGAGCTCGAGTGACCCGCAAGCGCATTCTCGTCACCGGCGGCGCCGGCTTCATCTCGTCGAACGTCGTCCGGCACCTGCTGGCCACGAGCCCGCACGAGGTCGTCTCGCTCGACGCGCTCACCTACGCGGGCAACATGGACAACCTCACGGACGTGCTCGGGCACGAGCGCCTCTCGTTCGTGCACGGCGACATCCGCGACCGCGACCTCGTCGGCGACATCGTCCGCCAGGTGGACGTGATCGTGAACGCCGCGGCCGAGTCGCACGTCGAGAAGTCGATCGTGGACGGCGCCCGGGAGTTCGTGACGACGAACGTCGAGGGCACGCAGATCCTCCTCGACGCGGTGCGCCGCGATCCGGTGGAGCGCTTCGTCCTCATCTCCTCGAGCGAGGTCTACGGGACGGCCGAGCAGGATCCCATGGACGAGGAGCACCCCCTCAACCCGCGCAGCCCCTATGCGGCGACGAAGGCGGGCGCCGACCGCCTCGCGTACGCCTACTTCGTCACTTACGGCCTGCCGATCGTCATCCTGCGGCCCTTCAACAACTACGGACCGTTCCAGCATCCCGAGAAGGTCGTGCCGCGGTTCGTCTGCCAGGCTCTCGCCGACCGGCCGCTCACCATCCACGGCGACGGCCACGCGACCCGGGACTGGCTGTACGTGGAGGACACCGCCGAGGCGATCGACTCCGTTCTTGCAGCCGACATGGACGCGGTCGCCGGGGAGGTGCTGAACGTGGCGACCGGCGTGGACGTCTCCGTCTCCCAGATCGCGAGCATGGTGCTCGACGTGCTCGGGAAGCCCGCGACGCTGAAGGAGCACGTCCCCGAGCGGCCCGGCCAGGTCCACCGCCACATCGGCTCGACGGACAAGGCCGAGCGGCTCCTGGGCTGGCGGGCCCGCACCTCGTTCGAGGAGGGACTGGAGCGCACCGTCGCCTGGTACAAGCAGAATCGTCTCTGGTGGGAAGCAGCCCTGCGAGCGGAACAGACGGCGAGCGGAAGCGCCTCCTTGTCCTAGGCGCGGGGCCCGCGCAGCTCGGGCTCCATCGTGCCGCCCGGGAACGTGGCCTCTTCGTCATCGCCTGCGACCGCGACCCGACCGCGGTCGGCTTCGAGTACGCGGACCGGCGCGCGGTTGTCTCGGTCGAGGACGAGGCCGCGGTCAGCCAGCTCGCGCGCGCCGAGCAGGTGCAGGGGATCGTGGCGCCCGGCATCGACTGGCCGGTCGCCATCGCCGCCCGTGTCGCGGCGCACGCGGGGCTCCCGCACCCGCTCACGCCGGAGGCCGCGGCGCTCACCGTCCTGAAGCACAAGCAGCGGGAGCGTTTCGACGAGGCGGGCGTCCCGCAGCCGCGCTGGGAGGTCACGAACGCGGCGGCCGACGGCGTCCCCGTCCCGTGCGTCGTCAAGCCGGTCGACCGCCAGGGCCAGAAGGGACTGAGCGTCGTCGAGCGGCGCGGCGATCTCGCCCGCGCGATCGCGGCCGCGCTGGAGGAGTCGCGGAGCGCGGTCGTCATGGTCGAGGAGCTCGTGCCCGGGCCGGAGCTCACCGTCAACGCCTTCTCGCTCGACGGCGTCTTCCACCCGCTCACGGTGACCGACCGGATCACCGGGGACGGACCCGCCTTCGGCGTCGCGCTCGCGCACGCCTGGCCGAGCGAGCACGCCGTCGAGGACGCGGTGGACGCAGCGAGGCGGGCGGCCGAGGCCGTCGGCGTCGCGAACGGCCCCACGTACACCCAGGTCGTGCTCGGGCCCGGCGGCCCGCGCGTCATGGAGCTTGCCGCCCGCCTGGGCGGCGGGCACGACGCGGAGCTCTGCCGGCTCGCGCTCGGCATCGACCTGAACGGCCTCGCGCTCGCG
>JBOHAK010000219.1:0-6051 GCA_050697795.1 Gaiellaceae bacterium | reverse complement strand
CGCCGCGGTGAGTCGTCCCATGGCGCTTATCGAAGCACAGCGCGGAGCGCAGCGCCCGTCAGCTCGGCCTTCGGGACGAAGGCCGCGGCGCCGCAACGGCCCACCAGGGGGCCGAAGTCCGAGGCGTCGTGGCTCGAGGTGAGGACGATCGTCGGTGCGTCCCCGTTCTGCTTGCCCACCGCGATCGCGATCGAGAAGCCGTCCGTGTCGGGGAGCTGGACGTCGAGGAGCACGAGATCCGGCCGGAGCCGCTCGATGGCCTCGAGCGCGGAGGCACCGTCCTCCGCCTCGCCGACGACGTCGAATCCGTCCGCCGAGAGCACTGCCCTCGCCGTCGCCCTGAAGCTGGGATGATCGTCGACGATGAGGATCCTGTAAGCCACGTTGGTCGAATGGTGACAAAGGAGTGAACAAGCCGGAATACGGCTAACCACACTCTTGCGGGCGCTAGGATCGGGCGGTGGGAAGCGGCTACACGGTGCGGGCGGCGCCTATCGCGACCGGCACGGCCGTCCGAAGCTCGTGCGGTTCTGGGCCATGCGGCCCCTGGAGGGAGACTTCCGTCCTCGCCGCCCTGCCCGGCGCCGTCGATCAGGCGGCCGCGGGCTGCTCGGCCGGCGCCGGCGCCGTGCGGAAGGGCAGCAGGTACGCGGGGCGGGGCGAGCGGAGGTAGGCGACCAGCTCCTCCTCGTCGGGCGCGCACGGGAGGAGGGTCTTCCAGGAGGAGAGATCCTCGCGCCCGTGAACGCCCCCGCTCGCGACGAGCGGCACGTCTCCCTCCACGACCCAGCCGAACAGGTCGGGGCCGTTCATCAGCTCGACCCGGTGGAGGAGCGGCGCCAGCGTGTCCCACTCGCGCCAGAAGCGCCGGGTCGCACGCGGCCGGGCGGAGACGCCGTCCCGAGCGTGCGGGTGAGCGGCGACGACCGCCGCACCGGCGTCGCGCGCGGCGAGCAGCGCCCCGACGAGCCCGAGGTCCGGGGAGACGAGCTCCCGCAATCCGACGGCGACGGCATGGGCCGACAGGTCCGGGTCGGGATGGTTGTGGGTGAGCTCGACGCCGGGGACGACGAGCATCCCGTACAGCGCGCGGGCCCGCTCGGCCTCGCGGTCGACCGCGGCCACGTACTCGGAGAACGTGGACTCGTGCACGCACGACGACGAGGCCCGCCGCGGGTCGTCGCTGCGCAGGACGTGGTCGGTGACGCAGAGGACGTCGAGCCCGGCGCGGCCGGAGAGGTCGACGAGCTCCCGAAGGGAGAGCTCGCCGTCGCTCCACGTCGTGTGCGCGTGCAGCTCGCAGAGCAGCGGCCTCGTCGTCGACCCCCTGTACACGAGCCCAGTGTCCGACGCCGGGGTACGCGAATGGGCAACCAACTGGTGAACGTCCTGCGAAAAGACGGCAGCCCGCAGGCGAGGTCCTGGCGGGCGGGCTGCCGTCCTCCCGGGTGAGAAATCGCTCACGCAACCGTCTTCCACGGCCCCCAGATCGCGTAGGTGACCGCGCCCCCGTTCGGCGGCCCGGCCGGCAGGTTGCCGCGGTCGCCCTGCTGGTTGAGGAAGAGCACCTGGCCGTGCGGATCGAAGCAGCCGCCGCAGAACTCCGTGTCGTTCAGGGTGGTGCGGGCGAAGTCGTAGATCTCGCCGCGTGGCGTCACGCCTCTGGTGAACTGCTCGCCGCCGCCGTCCTCCTGCAGGAAGATGTGGCCGGTCCTGGGGACGACGACGACGTTGTCCGGGCTCTGGAGCACCGCGGAGCCCGGCGACTCGTAGATGAGCGTGACCGTCTCCCGCTCGGGGTCGTACTCCCAGACCTGGCCCTGGCCCGCCTCGCCGCCGTTGGTGACGTCGAAGTAGACCTTCTTGCCGCCCACCCACATGCCCTCCTCGCGGTTGAAGGCCGCGGCGCCCTTCGCGCGCGCCTGGTTCCGCGTCGCGAGCGGGCCGCTGTCCGTGTCGTCGTCGTGGTCGGGCTGGTCGATCGTCACCCATTCGACGGGCAGCGGCTCGAGGGGCACGCGGCCGAGATCCATGTTGGCACGCGGCTCGTCCCGTAGCTTCAGCGCCTGGAGGACGCCGGTCGTGCTCGCGAGCGGGTGCTTCGCGCCGTAGGGCGGATTCGGGATGTAGCGGTAGAAGGCCGCGCCGGCCGGGTTGCCCGCCGACCTGGTGCGGTCCTCCGTCTGGTAGAGCGTTCCGCCGAAGAAGAGGGACGCCTCGTGGACGAAGCGCCCGGCCCCGAGGATCGGCTCCGCCTTGACCGGGCCGTCGGCCCCCGACGGGATGTCGAACACGTACCCGTGCTTGACGCCCGCCGCGCTGCGGTTGACGACCTCCTCGCACGTGATCCACGAGCTCCACGGCGTCGTCCCGCCCGCGCAGTTCGTGTCCGTCCCGCCGAGGATCGCAAACGTCTCGAGGACCTCGAAGTCCCCCTTGCGGCCGAGCCGGTCGAGCACGAGCTTCGTGTTGCCCGCGTTGTAGGTCGGATCCGGGTCGTAGCGGAGCTCCTCCGGGACGATCACCGGGATCTCCCCGGCCTGCCGGCGGTTCTCGTGGTTGCGAATGAGGACGACCGTGCCGCCCTTGCCGCGGTACGCGGCCATGCCGTCGAAGATCCCCGGAACCGGGTTGCCGTCGCTCATCGGCTCGCCCTGGCGCTGGACGACCGTGTACTCGAAGTCGGCCGGCAGCCAGAGGTCGCCCTTGTCCACGAGCGGGCCGTAGCCGACGGTGCGCTTCGGGTTCGCGCCGTGCGCGACCTGGGCGCCGAGCGCGTGCAGCGGGCCGAGGGCGGCCAGACCGCCGCCGGCTGCGAGCCCGCGGCGGAGCAGGGTCCTACGGTCGAGCGTTTCCATGCCGGAGTTCCTCCCCCCTCTTGCTTCCGTGTCGGAGCGAGTGTCGGCCAGGCGCGTCCTGCCGTGGGGGTCGGCCTGGTGAAGATCCGGCCAGAGGCTGGTGAGGGGCGCTGACTAGGCGCCGCGGGGCGCGGAGTCCTCGAGCACGACTCGCATGAGGTCCCGGATCGAGACGATGCCGACGACGGCGCCGCCCTCCGTCACGGGGAGGTGGCGGAATCCGCCGTGAATCATGAGCGACGCGGCGTGCCCCGTCGACTCCGAGGCCTCGACCGTCTCCGGGTGGCGCGTCATGCGCTCGCCGACGCGGGCGTCGTCGACACGCCCCTCCGCGACCGCCCGGAGGACGTCGCGCTCGGTGAGGATCCCGGCCAGGCGCTCGCCGTCCATGACGAGCACGGCGCCGACGCCCCGGTCGACCATGCGCCGCGCGGCGTCGGCGACCCGCTCGTCGGCGCCGACGGAGAGGAGGTCGCGCGACATGTGGTTTCGGATCACCGGCACGGCGGCGATCCTAGACGCGCTAGGCGCGCGCCGCGCGATTACTTCGCGACCGGCTCGAGCTTGTAGCCGACGCCGTAGCGCGTCTGGACGAAGGTGTGGGCGGGACCGCCCGCCTCGAGCTTGTCCCGGATCTTGCGCACGAAGACGTCCACCGTGCGGTCGCGGTGCGTCTGCCGGCGGCCCCACACCTTCTGGAGGAGCTCGTCGCGGGTCACGACCCGCCCCCGCTCGAGCGCGAGCGCGTACAGGAGCCGGAACTCCGTCGGCGTCAGCTCGGCGCTTTGCCCTCCCACGTACGCCTGCACGTTGAGCGGGTCGATCCTGAGCTCCTCGATGTCGATTGGCTCGCCGCGACGCTCGTCCTGCACGCGGACGCCGCGACGAGCCGCCGCGCGCACGCGCGCGACAAGCTCCTTCATGGAGAACGGCTTCACGAGGTAGTCGTCGGCCCCGATCTCGAGCGCGTGTACGCGGTCGTGCTCGGTCCCGCGCGCGCTCACGACGACGATCGGCGTCCCGATGCCCTCGGCGCGCGCCGTCTCGATCAGCTTCCACCCGTCCACCCCCGGCAGCATCAGGTCGAGCACGCAGACGTCCGGCCGCTCGTAGCGCAGCCGGGCCAGGCCCGACTCTCCCTTGTTCACCCACAGGGGGTCGAAGCCCGCCGTCGAGAGGTGCCGCGCCATCCCCTGCGCGATGACGTCGTCGTCCTCGATGATGAGAACCTTCGACACTGGCTTCCAATTTTGCCCGTCCGGGGGGCCCGTGCGGGTCTCGCAACGGTGGCCGGCTGGTGAAGATGTGGTGAACGCTGATCAGGGCCGGGGGGACCAGAGCCACGCCCGCGCGTGGAGCGCGCCGTCGAGGTCACTCCACTCCGAGCCGAGGAAGACGAAGAGATCGGTTCCCGCGGTGACGTCGGTCGTCCCCCCGTACGCCTGCTCGATCGGCTCGAGCTCCGGCATGCGGAGCCGCGACCCGGTCGTCTCGTCGAAGACGATGCCGGAGCGCAGACGGTACTCGGCGTGGGATTCGCCGACGGAGCCAGCGTTGACGAAATCATCCTCCTGGGACGGCGTCCCTCCGCTGCGCGCGAGCGCGGCCTCCGGGTCATCGAGCACGCGCCACTCGCCGCTCGCGAGATCGAGTGCCGCGCCGCGGAGCGGGAGGTCGCCCGGGTTGTCGACCAACTCGTGGTCGAAGAGGAGGAGCTCCTCCCCCGACCCCCGCATGACTCGGTCGAAGCCCGGCGAGAGCGGGTCGTCGGGAAGCTCGCTCCAGGTCTCCGAGCCGGGATCGAGGACGAAGTCCGGGATTTCCCGGGGCTCGTCGCCCGAGCTGTAGGCGACGATCCGCCCTCCGGCCGTCACGAGCTGGTAGGCGTTCGGATCCTCGGCCGGCATCGTCAGCTCGTCCCAGCGGTCCTCGTCGATCCGGTAGGCCAGGAAGGCGCTCGGGGCCAGCGGCCGTTGCGCTTCGCCGCCGATCCAGAGGTAGGCGGTGGTCCCGAGGACGATCGGCTGGGCCCACGAGAAGGCGACCGGTGCGTCGGCGATCGTGCGCCACGTCCCCGCTTTCGGGTCGTAGGCGGCCCCGTCGGAGAGCGGCGCCGTCTCCGGCACGGTGCAGCTCGCGTTCGGGGGGCAGGGAGGCGCGTCGCTGCCGCCGACGAGCACGACCTCCTCCCCGGTCCAGAAGCCGGCCGGCAGCTCGCGCGGGCTGAGCGGCGGATCGGGCAGCTCCTTCCAAGGACGCGTCTCGACGTCGGATCCCGCAGAGCCGACGACGCCCAGGAGCAGACCGACCGCCACGGCCAGCCCGAGCAGGAGACCGAGCTTCCACTTCACGTCGATTCAGACTCGTTCGAGGCCGCGTTTGTTCGCTGGATCGCCGAGCGGGCTACGATCCGCGCGAGGTGCGGCGCTTCCTCCGACGCAGCGACGACGGCCCGCGCACCGACTCGGGGCTCGAGGAGCTTCGCCTCGAGGCCAGGCGCGGGCGGGCGCTCGTCGAGGAGAGCCGCGAGATCGTCGTCGTGCTCGACGACCACGATCGCGTCGTGGCCGCGAGCCGCCGGGCCCGCGAGCTCGTGAGCGGGCTCGACGAGGGCGCACGCGCGCCGGACGCGCTCCTGGGGAGCAGCGCCCTCTCGATTCCATACGAGGTCGAAGGGCGCCGGGAGACGATCCTGTACGGGCGCGACTCCGGCGACCTGGCCGCCTACGAGGAGCTCCGCGCCGGCTTCACGGCGGCCGTCTCGCACGAGCTCCGGACGCCGCTCGCGCGCCTCCTCGCCCTCCTCGACAGCGCGCTCCTCCCGGGCGCCGCGGTTCGCGACCTCGTCGAGCAGGCCCAGAGGGAGGTCGACCAGATCCGAGAGCTGATCGACGACGTCCTCTTCCTCTCCGAGCTCGAGTCGGGGCACGAGATCGTCGGCCTCGGCTCGACGCCCGCGTTCGCGATCGTTGCCGAGGTGGCCGAGAGCCTCGAGGAGCAGGCCGCCCGGGCCGGGGTGACGATCGAGGTCGACGCCGACGAGGACGTCGAGCTCCCACTGCGGCCGCGCATGATCCGCGTCATCGTCCAGAACCTCGCCCAGAACGCGGTCCGCTACGCCGGCCCGGGCGCGCACCTCCGCCTCTCCCTCCGCCGGAACGAGAGCGGCGTCGCGCTCATCGCGGCCGACGAC
>JBOHAK010000218.1:0-4486 GCA_050697795.1 Gaiellaceae bacterium | reverse complement strand
AGGTGCAGCAGTACATCCACAACGAGTACCTGCAGCTCCTCGCCGAACTGGGAGCGATCGGCGCGGTTCTGCTGGCTGCGTTGCTTGCCGGCGTGGCGCTCCTTCTTTGGCGGAATCGTCCGCGCGGGCCGGCGACGGCGCTGTGGGCGGGTGTCGTCGCTGCGTGTGCGGCTGGCGCCGTCCATGCCGGCTTCGACTTCGTCTGGCATGTCCCCGCCGTGCCGCTGACCCTTGCGGTGCTCCTCGGGCTCGTTGTCGTTCCGGCCACTCGGCACGGCCGGGTGGCCTGACAGAAAGGAGGTAGTCGTGAAACGTCGTCGGTGGGTCCGGCTCAGTCTTGTGCTCGCCCTCACAGGCGCCGCGATCGCTGCGCTGATCGGCCCGGTGTCGTCGGCCGTCGGGTTCTTCTCGCCGCCGTTGAGCCTGGACGTCCGGATCAACTCGCCCGCCAGCCTGGTCGCCCGCGGGGCGGCGGTGGACGTGCCGCTGGATGTCGTGTGCACCAGTCGGCGAGCGGAGCTCTTCGTCCAGGTCAGCCAGCGGGCGGGTAGCGAGATCGCGCAGGGTGACGCATTCAGAGAGATCACCTGTGAGGGTGACATTCAGGAGGTCACCGTGACGGTGTTCGCGAGCGGCGGCAAGGCGTTCAAGAAGGGCACCGCCGTTGCCGAGGCGCAGATCTTCGGCTGCATCGGCTTCTGCGGCCTCGAGACCGATACCGCGGAGGTTCAGATCGCCAGGAACTGATCGAGGGGAACGGTCGCCCGGGCCGTCCTGCCGACGGCCCGAGCTCCGTTCCTAGTAGTTGCGTGCCGGGGCGGGTCGGACAGGGCCGCCGTACGGGCGGCTCCACACGCGCGTGACGTCGTAGCCCCACAGGCGCACGAGGTCCCCCGCGGGGCTCGAGGCCTTCGAGTGGCTGTACGTCCAGACCGTCTCCTGCTCGGAGCCGTCGACACGTACGATCTCGAGAGCGCTGACGGCGCCTTCCCGGCGCGGATCGCGCTGCTCGAGGAAGTCGAACGCGAAGTCGACCGCCTGTCCGAGGTCGGTGGTCTCGAAGCGCAGGCCGAGGTCAAGGGCAGGCGCCCCCTCGAGCACCTCGTGAACCTCGTACCGATGTCCGGCCGCATGGCGTTGTGTCTCGGCCATGCTGCGACTCCTTTCCGCTTCGAACGGTAGGAGTCCGGCGGCCCACGTACAATCCCTCGAACGGGGAAGCGCCTCAGGTTTCCCGTCCACGCGCGATCGGTACGTAGGACGTACCCCGATTGCGGGTCGAGGACCTTCCCAACCGCGCCGATGAGACATTCGATGAGAGGGCTGATCAGTCTGTGCCGGACCCCGCGCGGGAACCTGGTGCTGAACCTCGCCGCCGGTGTCCTCGCGCTCGCGATCTCGGTGCTGGCCGCCCGCCACTTCGCCGGCATCGGCTGGCCGTTCGCGAACGCCGACCTTCGTCTGGTTGCCGCCGCCGGCCTCCTCTTCCTGCTCGCGTATGCGTTCAAGGCCTACGGCTGGCACCGGCTCTTCGCGCCGCACGAGCGCCCGCGGCCTCTGACGCTGGCAGCCTCCTGCGGAGCCGCGTCCGTCTCCGGCGCCGCGCTTCCGGGCCGCTTCGACGAGGTCGTCCGCATCGCCGTCGTGCGGCGCGCCACCGGCGGTCGCGCGGGGGTCGGCCCCGTCTGCCTCTCGCTCTTCATGCTCGGCCTCGTGGACACGGCGGCGCTCATGCCGCTCGCCTCCACGGCGGCCGCGTCCGCGGACACGTCGGCGGGCGTGCGCGCGGCCATGGGCATCGTCGCGTTCGCCGGACTCGGCGCCGCCGTCGTGATCGCGGTGCTGCCGCGCCTCGTCGCCAGCGGGCGCCTCATCCGCTTCCGCATCACGCGCTGGCTGGGCACGCGGGTCGTGAGCCCGCGCGACGCCTGGCAGGCGTGGGTTCTCGTCCTCGCCTCCTGGCTCACGCGGGCCTTCGGGCTCTTCCTCCTCCTGCACGCGATGGGCTTCAGCGTCTCGCTTCCCCTCGCAATGGTCTTCCTCTGCGCCGCGGCGGCCTCGGGCGCGCTCCCGATCGCCCCGGCGGGCGCGGCCACCCAGGTGGGTGCGGGCGCCGCCATCCTGATCGCCACCGGCGTCAGCACGGGTCAGGCGGTGACCTTCGCGGTCGGAGCGCAGGCGCTCGTCATCCTCGCAGGAGCGGCCGTGCTGCTCGGCGCCGCGCTCTGGCACGGCGGCCGCCGGCTCGTCCTCCCGCGCGTTCCTGCCTAGCCAGGCAGCGCCGACAGCACCAGATCGGCGTGGTTGTCGGGCTTCACGCCCAGCATCGCCTTCGCGACCTTCCCGTCCTCGTCGATGACGAAGGTCGAGCGGTTGATCCCCATCGACTTCTTGCCGTACGTGCTCTTCTCGACCCAGACGCCGTAGCGCTCGGCGACCTCATGCCCGGGGTCGGCGAGCAGCGCGAACGGGAGATCGTGCTTCGCCTTGAAGCGCGCATGCGACGATTCCGTGTCGGGGCTCACCCCGAGGACGACCGCCTCGCGCTCCTCGAACTCACCGTAGGCGTCGCGGAAGCTGCACGCCTGCGTCGTGCACCCCGGCGTGTCGTCGCGGGGGTAGAAGTAGAGCACGACCGGACGGCCGCGCAGGTCGGACAGGCGCACGCGCTCGCCCGCGTCGCTCGCGAGCTCGAAGCCCGGTGCCTCCTCGCCCTCCTCGACCATCGGACCGGATTGTAGGCTGCGGACCGATGAGCGGGCTGCACGCACTGAACGGCGTCCTCGTGGTGGCCGCGAACCTCCTGGCCGCCGGCTGGGGTCTGGTCTACCTGCGGCGGCGCCGCACGCCGGGCCGGTTCTACGCGCACGTGCTCGCCCTCGGGCAGTCGCTCGTCATCGCGCAGGTGGCGATCGGCCTGCTGCTCCTCTCCGAGGGCACTTCCTCGCCGGATCGGCTGCACCCGCTCTACGGGACCCTCGCGCTCCTCGCCGTCCTCTCGCCCTGGCTCTACGCCCCGCCGGTGCCGGCGCGGCGGCTCGCGTGGTTCTCGGGCGCCGCGCTCGTCGCGACCGCCCTCTCCGTGCGGGCCTACCTCACCGGCGGATGAACGTCAGCCCGTCCCTGCGCGCCTTCGGGATCCTCGTGCTCATCGCGGCGGTGATCACGGCGCTCCAGCTCGGCACCGGGCTCGTCGTGATCCTCATCTTTCTCCAGATCCTCTTCCTGCTCGCGATCGCCTACGTGCTCTTCATGCTCTGGCGCCGCCGGCGAGAGGAGATCGCCATGTGGTCGTTCCGTTCGCGTCTCGTCTTCTACGGCGGGGCCGCCCTCGCGATGGCGGACGTCGGGCTCGCCCTCTCGCCGTGGTTCCCGAACACAGGGCTCGAGACGATCGTCTTCCTCGCCGCGCTCGCAGGCGGCCTCTTCGCCATGTGGCGCGTCTGGCGCGACGAGCACTCGTACGGCTACTAGCGCTGGGCCGGAGCGATACGCGAGGACGCGCCGTCGAGCGAGTCGAGGATCTCCCTGATCTCCTGGGCGGTGCCGACGAAGATCGGCGTGTCGCGCTCCGTGTAGCGGCTTGCCTCGGTCTCGCGCAGCGTCTTCATGAGCTGGAGGAAGTCCGACGGGGCCTCGCACTCGAACGCGGTCATGAACTCCTGGTCGTCGATCCCGAACGAATAGGTCGTGTGGTTCGTGATCGTGACGTAGCGGCTCCCGACCGCCGCGTGCTCCTGCATGGCGCGGCGGCGGTCGTCCATCGGCAGCGCGTACCAGTCGCGCTTCTTCACGAACGGGTAGACGACGAGGTACGGCGCGCCGCGGGGAATCACCCGGCGCGGGCGCTTGCTCTTCTGCTCGAAGTACTGCGAGGGCTCTGTCGCCGCGAGGTAGGAGTACGGGGTCGAGAGCCAGCCGGCGAGGGGCGTCCCGTTCAGGTCGGTTCCGAGCTCGCGGAGGTCGTCGTAGCGCTCCGTCAGCTTCCAGAGCATGAAGTCCGCCTCCGGCCGCACGCCGACGAGGCTGTAGCTGCGAAGCTCCATGCGCTCCGCCCACTCCTCGACGACGTCGGCGAAGGCCTCCTTGGCGGCGGCGCGCTCCTCGATCGGAATCCGGAGCCAGGCCGGATCCGCCTTGTACAGCGTGTACGCGACGTATTGCGTCGAAGTCTCCGCGGCCACGGCGCAATCGTACCCACTCGTGTGACGTCCTCTTCCGTACGGTCGGAGGTGGGCGCGGGGCGCTTGCCGGCGGGCAGGCAGGCGCCCGTCCGCGCCCGCAGGCGGCGCTACATGTCGACGACCAGCGTCGCCCAGCCGAAGCGCGCTGCGCCGACGGGGCGCCCGCTGAGCGGGTCGTAGAACTCGTTGAACCCGCCGCGCTCGACGGCGGTGCGCGAGCGCTCGGCGATCCGGTCGGCCAGGTCGTCGAAGCCGTGGCCGCGCAGGCCGTGGACGAGGAACCAGTTCGTGTTGAGCGAGAG
>JBOHAK010000217.1:0-2122 GCA_050697795.1 Gaiellaceae bacterium | reverse complement strand
GTCACCGGTGTCCTGCTGGGACTCGGGGCCGTGGCGTTCGCGGATCACGGCAATGTCACGCCGGTCGCCTATGGCGACCAGGAGGGCGAGGAGAACAACCCGAGCTGCGCGTTCCTTGATCCGACCTGGACGGAGCTGAAGGTCAACGAGGCGCCGAACGGCACCTACACCGACGGCACGCTCGAGTTCACGATCGAGGGCTCCGACGGCAAGGTGTTCGACTGGGTGTCGAACATCGGCGTGGACGCGGTGATCGTGAAGGGCGGCAACCGCGGGTCGAACGTGTACTTCTACGCTCCCGAGCGCACGTCGGACGAGAACGTCCGCAGCCCCGACAACACGCAGGGGAACGTGCCGGCGGTCAGCCACGTGTCGGTTTGTTACGACGCGGAGGAGGAACCGCAGCAAGACGAGCAGCCTGACGTTGAGGGCGACGACGAAGGCGGGACCGACGAACGCCCGACTGAGCCGAACGAGCGCCCGTCTGAACCGGACGAGCCTCAGGATGAGAGCGACGACGATGGCGGAACAAACGAGCGCCCGACTGAGCCGAACGAGCGCCCGTCTGAACCCGGGCCCGAGGACGACTCTGGGACCGAAGAGGGCGAGCCCGAGGAAGAGGGCGCAACGGAGCCGGAGGATGAGACTGGAGAGGGCGATGTCGAGGGCGTGACCGAGACCGACGACGGCGCTTCCGACGATGTGGCGGAGGAGACCGACGGATCAGGTGGCGGCTCGGGATCGGGCGGGGACGACCTCCCGTTCACAGGCGCGCCGCTGGCTGCGCTTCTTCTCGTCGCCGGCGCATTCCTGCTGTTCGGCGCCGCTGGCAGGGCGAAGACGCGCAGGTAGGCCCCCCAAACGGGGTACCCGGGCGAGTGCGAGGGCGCCACAACGCCCGTGGACATTCGTCCTAGAGCGGAAGCCGACGTTCCAGCATTGCCGCGCGGGGGCCGATTTTTCCCCGACGGCCATGGAGGGTTCCGTCAAAGGAGCGGCATTGACGCCGCGAAGACAAAGCCAGCGGGGTCGTGGGGTGGGCCGCGGCCCCGCTGCTTGTCGAGATTACGCCTATCCGCTGGAAGGCACGCGCTCCTCAGTCAGGTATCCGCGCAGCCACGCCGCCTCGAGTACACGCTCGATCCCGATCGAATACGCGGCCACGCGCATCGGCACGTCGTCCTGCTCGGCGCGGTCGGTGACCGCCTTGTACGCGCCCCGCATGATGTTGTCGAGGCGTTCGTTGACCTCCTCCTCGGTCCAACGGAAGTGCTGCAGGTTCTGGACCCACTCGAAGTACGAGACCACGACACCGCCGGCGTTTGCCATCACGTCCGGGACGACGACGACTCCCTTGTCGGCCAGGATCTCGTCGGCCGCGGGCGTGGTCGGGCTGTTCGCTCCCTCGACGATCAGCTTGCAGTTGAGTTGGTCGGCGTTCGCCTCGTGGATCATCCCGCCGAGCGCCGCAGGGATGAAGACGTCGCACTCGGTCGCCAGCAGCTCGTCGGGTGAGATCGTCTCGGCGTCCTCGAACTCCGGGACGGCGCGACCCTCGAACACCTCGGTGTGGAGGCGGTCCGGGTCGATCCCGTCGTCGTTTCGGATCGCGCCCTCGGCGTCGGAGACGCCGACGAGCTTGCAGCCGAGCTGGCCGGCCAGCCGGGCTGCCCAAGAGCCGACGTTCCCGTATCCCTGCACGATCACGCGGGCGCCCTTCAGCTTCACCTTCGCGCTGCTCGCCGCCTCCTCGAGCATGTAGACGACGCCGCGGCCGGTCGCGGCCTCGCGCCCGTAGGAACCCTCAAGCGCGATCGGCTTGCCGGTGACGATCGCGGGCGTATGGCCGTGCAGCTTGCCGAACTCGTCCATGAGCCACGCCATGGTCTGGGCGTTCGTCCCGATGTCGGGTGCCGGGATGTCGCGGGTCGGGCCCAGGACCTTCTCGATCTTGTCCATGAAGGAGCGGGCGATCTTCTCCAACTCGCTCCGCTTCAGCTCCTTGGGATTGCAGTTGACGCCGCCCTTCGCGCCGCCGTACGGGATGTTCACGATCGCCGTCTTCCAGGTCATGAGCGACGCGAGAGCGCGCACCTCGTCGAGATCCACCTCGGGGTGGAAG
>JBOHAK010000216.1:0-6620 GCA_050697795.1 Gaiellaceae bacterium | reverse complement strand
GAGCGAGACCGACTGGATCGTCGCACTCGCATTCGACGTCGCCGAGCCCGAGGCGCCGCCGGTGCGGGCCGCTGTGGACGTCGAGCCCACGGACACGGCTCCCTCCCCGTAGGACCAGCCGTTCAGCGTGGCGCTCGCCTGCGGGGGAGCGGAGACGCCGGCGGCCGTGCCGCCTTCGGCGCCGGGCAGCACGACGCGGACCCCGGTCGCCCGGGCGGACGTGTTCGGCCCGCTCTGTGCTCCGGCGGGCGCGCCCACGGCCAAAACGACTACAGCCAGGATCGTCGCGTTGAGGACGCGATGGGCCACGACGGGGAGGTTATCGGCACGGACGGCCGCGTGACAGAGGGTCGGCCCGACCGGCGCCCGTCAGCCGCCGAGGCGGCGCGCGAAGGCTCGGAAGCGCTCGCGGGCGCCCTCGTCCGGCCCGACCGGCTCAGCCTCCGCGAGGCTGGGGTCGGCGGCGACCTCGGCGGCGACCGCCCGCACCTCGGCCCGGACTGTGTCGAGCGTCTCGGGATCGGAGAGGAGCTGGTCGACCCAGGTCGCCTCGGCGTTCGGGTCGACGTCGCGCTCCACGAGCAACCGGCCGAGCAGGATCCCGACGCGGACGTAGGCGAACGTCCGGAACGCGAGCTGGCGCCGCGGCGAGCCCGCGAGCGCGGCGACGGCGGGCTCCTCGGCCTGGATGCGGTCCACGATCGCGCCGATCGGCTCGTCCACGAGCGGGAAGTGGAGCTCGTCGCCCATGCCTCTCGAAGTCTACGGCCGGCGCGTCGACCAGACGAGCTGGGCGGCGACGACGAGGAGGAAGCCGGCGAAGAGGTAGCGGAGCAGCTGCTCGTCGAGGGAGGTCGCGAGCGCCGCCCCGCCCGCGACGCCGAGGATCGAGGCGACCCCGATGGCGATCCCTTCGCGCCAGCGCACGTTCCCCGCACGGTGCTGCTGCCATGCCCCGAAGGCGACGACGGGGATCATCGCCGCGAGCGAGGTCGCCTGGGCGTCGAGCTGCCCGAGCCCGACGACGAACGCGAGGGTGGGCACGAAGAGGACGCCACCGCCGACGCCGAAGAGGCCCGAGAGCGCCCCGGCGCCGAAGCCGAGGACGAGGGCCAGGGCGATGGACGTGCCGCTCATTCGAGAACGAGTGCGACGGAGACGGCGACGAGGAAGCCGGCGAAGAGGAGCGTGAGCTCTCGCGACGTGACCCGGCGCTGCAGCCGCACGCCGGCCACGGAGCCCGCGAGCGCCGGCAACCCGACGAGGGCGGCTGCATCCCAGTCGACGTGCTCGATGAGCGAGAAGGAGGTCGCGCCCGCCAGCGCCGTGATCAGGATCACTGCGAGCGACGTCGCCGTGGCCGCCCTCGCGTCGAAGCCGAGCAGGAGGACGAGGAGCGGGACCACCACGATCCCGCCGCCGACACCGAAGAGGGCGCTCAGGAAGCCGGACGCGATGCCGATGCCGGCGAGCGAGAGGAGCATTCGTTTCCCCGTCGGCACGGGCCGTATCCTAAGCGGGGCCGATGGAGGCCCCCGAGCTCCTCGCCCCCCTCGCGGAGGCTCCCGCCCGCAGCGCCCTCGTCCTGGACGTCGACGGGACGCTCGCTCCGATCGTGGCGCGGCCCGAGCTGGCCGCCGTGCCGGCGGCGACGCGCGCGGAGCTCGAGCGCCTGGCCGGCCGCTACCTGCTCGTCGCCTGCGTGAGCGGCCGGGGCGGCGAGGACGCCCGCCGGCTCGTCGGCGTGGAGGGCCTCGAGTACGTCGGCAACCACGGCCTCGAGCTCGACGAGCGGGCGGAGGAGCTCGCGGCGGAGATCGCCCGCTTCCGCGATGCCGTCGGGCTCCCGGTCGAGGACAAGCGGCTTTCGCTCTCCTACCACTACCGGGAGGCCCTCGACGAGACGAGCGCCCGGGCGATGCTCGAGCAGGTGGCGGAACGGGCCCGGGCCACGGGGCTCGACGCGCGCTGGGGCCGCAAGGTGCTCGAGATCCGCCCGCCCGTGCGGGCCGACAAGGGCACGGCCGTGCGGGCGCTGCTCGACCGCTCGGGCGCCCGCCGTGGCCTCTACGCCGGCGACGACACGACGGATCTCGACGCGTTCGAGGGCCTGGCCGGCGCCGGGCTCGAGCACACCGTCCGCGTGGCCGTCGCCTCGGAGGAGGGACCGCGGGAGCTGCGGAAGGCGGCCGATCTCGTCGTGGGCTCCCCGGACGAGCTGGCCGGGCTCCTAGCGCTCCTGTAGGAGCTCCCAGGCGCGGCGCACGTCGCCCTCGGTCGTCCGGTGGTGGCCGACGGCGAGGCGGAGGACGTAGCGCCCGTCGAGCACGGTGTGGGACAGATAGGCCTCGCCGGTCGCGTTGACCCGGTCGAGGAGCGTCGCGTTCTCCTCGTCGGAGCCCTCCGGCCGGAAGCAGACGAGGGAGAAGGGCACGGGCGCGACGAGCTCCCAGCCGGGCGTCTCCTCGACCCAGGAGGCGAAGAGCCGGGCCAGGCGCTGGTGCTCGCGGATCACGCTCTGCAGGCCTTCCCGGCCGTAGCAGCGGATCACCGCCCAGAGCTTGAGCGAGCGGAAACGGCGGCCGAGCGCGGGCCCGTAGTCGGTCAGGTTCGTGACTCCCTCCTCGCTCGAGCGCAGGTAGACGGGCGCGATGCTGAACGCCTCGCGCAGGACGTCCGGGCGCTTCGTGTAGAGGAGGGAGCAGTCGATCGGCGTGAGGAGCCACTTGTGCGGGTTGACGACGAGCGAATCCGCGCGCTCGACTCCCGCGAAGGCCCAGCGATTCTCCTCGCAGACCATGGCCGGGCCGGCGTAGGCCGCGTCGACGTGGAGCCACGCGCCCGACTCGGCGGAGAGCGCCGCGACCTCGGGGACGGGATCGACCGAGCTGGTCGACGTCGTCCCGACCGTCGCGACCACCGCCGCGGCCTCGACCCCTGCGAGGGCCTCCGCGAGAGCGTCGGGCCTCATCCGGTACTCGGCATCGGCGGCTACCTTCTGCAGGGGGACGCCGAGGAGCCGTGCCGCCTTGTCCATCGACGAGTGCGCGTGCTCGGAGCAGAGCACCGTTCCCTGCGGCCGCAGGTGACGCGCCGCGGTCAGCGCCGCGAGCGTGGACGTAGATGCCGTGTCCTCGATGTGCCCGTGCAGGCCCTCCGGAAGGCCGAGGAGCTGTCGCACCCAGTCGACGGCGAGCTCCTCGAGCTCGGTCGCGGCCGGGGAGGTGCGCCAGAGCATCGCGTTGACGTTGAGGGCGGCGGTGAGAAACTCGGCGAGAATCCCGGGCTCCGTCCCGGAGACGGCGAAGTACGCGAAGAAGCGCGGGTGGTTCCAGTGCGTGATGCCCGGGAGGAGCACGTCGTCGAGGTCGCGCAGGACGGCCGCGAACGGCTCGGCCGTCTCCGGGGGCGAGGCAGGAAGCGCGGCGCGGATCTCGCCCGGCTCGACCTGCGCGAGCACGGGCCGCTCGCGAACCCCCTCCAGGTAGCGAGCGACCCACTCCGCGGCTGCGGCCGCGTCCTTGCGGAAGTCCGTCACGACTTCATCAGCTTGCGCACCTGGGCCCAGGAGCGCGCGTTGACGACCTGCTCGCGCGTCACCCAGCCGCGGCGGGCCTGGGCTACGCCGAGCTCGAGATTGTCGAGCTCGTGGATGCGGTGGGCGTCGGTGGAGATGACGATCCGGACTCCGGCCTCCGCGGCGGCACGGGCATGCGAGTCGGCGAGGTCGAGCCGGTCGGGCTGCGCGTTGATCTCGAGGAACGTCCCCGTGTCGACCGCCTTCTCGAGCACACGCTCGAAGTCGAGGTCGTACGGAGGCCGCCGGTTGATCTTCCGTCCGGTCGGGTGGCCGATGCAGTCCACGTGCGGGTTCTCCATGGCCGCGACGAGCCGCTCGGTGAGGCGCTCGCGCGGCCCGTCGAAGCCGGAGTGGATGGACGCCATCACCCAATCCCGGGCGGCGAGGACCTCGTCGGGCATGTCGAGGCTCCCGTCGGCCCGGATGTCCACCTCGATGCCCGCCAGGATCCTCAGGCCGGAGAGGCGCTTCGTCAGTGCCGCGATCTCCTCGGTCTGCCGCTCCAGCCGCCCGTTCCGGAGGCGCCTGGCGTGGTCGCAGATCGCCACGTACTTCCGCCCCCGCTCGAGCGCCGCCTCGGCCATCTCCTCGAGCGTCCCGCGCCCGTCCGACCAGTCCGTGTGCATGTGGAGATCGCCCTGGACGTCGGCCAGCTCGACGAGGCGCGGCAGCTCCCCGTTGCGCGCCGCCGCGAGCTCGCCGCCGTTCTCGCGCAGCTCGGGCGGGATCCAGGCGTACCCGAGGTGGTCGTAGAGGGCCTCCTCGTCGGCCGCCTGGAACGTCTCGCCGCTCTCGGTGTCCTGGACGCCGTACTCGGAGACCGAGAGGCCCCGGCGCACGGCCTCCTCGCGCAGGGCGACGTTGTGGTGCTTCGACCCGGTGAAATGCTGGAGGAGGCTGCCGTAGCTCTCGGGCGGGACGACACGGAGGTCGAAGCGGAGCCCGTCGTGCGAGACGACGGTCGACTTCGTCGGCCCGTGGGCGACCACTTCGGCTACCCACGGCCGCTCGGCGAAGAACGCGGTGAGCGCGGGCGGGTCGGCCGCGGTGGCGATGAGGTCGAGGTCGCGCACCGTCTCACGCCGGCGGCGCACGCTGCCCGCCTCCGAGACCCGGTCGGCGAGGCCGCTCTCCTCGATCTCCTCCACCGCACGGCGCACGGCCCCGAGGACGCGGCCGAGCAGCGTGCGCCCCGTGGCCGCCGAGCGGCGCTTGGGCTTCGAGAGCTCCTTCAGCACCTTCTCCTCCGACTTGGCGCCGAGCCCCGGGAGCTCCCGCAGACGTTCCTGCTCCGCCGCGGCGCGCAGCCCGTCGAGGGAGTCGACGCCGAGCTCCTCCCAGAGCTTCCGCGCCGTCTTGGGCCCGAGGCCCGGGACGTGCATGACCTCCACGAGGCCGGCCGGCAGCTTGTCCCGCAGCTTCGCGAGCGCCTGCAGGTCGCCCGTCTCCGACAGCTCGACGATCTTCGCCTCGATCGTCCCGCCGATGCCCGAGAGCTTCGTCGCCTTGCCGTCGAGCGCGAGCTGGGCGACCGGGACGGCTGACTCGCGGATCCGCGCTGCGGCGCGCCGGTACGCGGCGAGGCGAAAGGCATCCGCCCCGTCCAGCTCGAGCAGGTCGGCGAGGAGCTCGAAGCTCTCGGCCAGCTCTGCGTTCTTGGGCAGCGTTCGAGGCACCGCGGCGATGATACGCACGTGCGCCTGGTCGTCTGCCTCCCCACCTACGACGAGCGCGAGAACCTCGAGCCCATGGCACGCGCGCTCGGCGACATGTTCGCTGCAGGCGGGTTCGACGCCGGCGTGCTCGTCGTCGACGACGCCTCGCCCGACGGGACCGGCGAGCTGGCCGACCGCCTGGCGGCCGAGCTGGCCTTCCTCGACGTCCTCCACCGGGAGCGGAAGGAGGGCCTCGGCCCGGCCTACGTCGCCGGCTTCCGCCGGGCACTCGACGCCGGCGCGGAGCTCGTCGCGAGCATGGACTGCGACTTCTCCCACGACCCCGCCGACCTGCCGCGGCTCGTCGCGGCGGCCGGGCGGGCGGGCGTGGGCCTCGGCTCCCGCTACGTCCGCGGCGGCGGGACGAAGAACTGGTCGGCCCTCCGCCGCGCGGTCAGCCGGGGCGGATCTCTGTACGCCCGCGCGATCCTCGGCCTGCCGGTGCGCGACCCGACCTCCGGCTTCAAGGTGTACCGGCGCGAGGTGCTGGAGGCGATCGACCCCGCGCGTATCGAGTCGCGCGGCTATGCCTTCCAGGTGGAGACCGTGTACCGCGCGCTCCGCGCCGGCTTCGAGGTCGAGGAGGTGCCGATCCTCTTCTTAGACCGCGAGGAAGGCGGCTCGAAGATGGGCCCCGGCATCGTCCTGGAGGCGGTCGTCCGCGTCCCGCAGCTACGCCTCGCCGCCCTCCGGGGCCGGCTCTGACGCGTCCCGAACGGCCATGCCGGTGCCTGACCCCGTCGTGTCCCCGCCGGACACGGCCGTGCGCGCGCGCGTTCCGCTATTCCGGCCGGAGAAGGAATCGCCACCCCGCAGCGGGCACGACAGGGGCGGATGTCCTCGCGAAACGCGTCCACGACGGCCATGCCGGTGCCTGACCCCGTCGTGTCCCCACCGGACCCGCCCGGCGCCGCCTAGTCGCGCAGGGAGTCCCAGCCGGCGAGGCCCGCGGGCTCGACCCCGGAGCCCTCTTCGCAGCGTCCGACCACGGGGAGGCCCAGGGCGTCGGCGTCCGTCGGCGCGACGGCGGCCAGGAGCTCGTAGTCCTCGCCCATCGTCCAGAAGGGAAGGTCGGCGACCGCCTCGATCCCGGGCGCACGCGGGATCCGCGCCGGCTCGAGCACGACCCGGCAGCCGGAGCGCTCGGCGATGCGGGCGGCGTCGCCCGCGATCCCGTCCGAGAGGTCGATCAGCGCGTGGGCGACGCGGGCGAGGCGCCGGCCCTCCTCGAGGCGAAGCGGCGGGCGACGGTGGCGCGCCACGAGCTCCTCGAAGCCGGCGAGCCCCTCGCGCAGGACGTGGAGCCCCGCTGCGGCCGCGCCCAG